>NZ_BAAGUB010000020.1:0-16539 GCF_054781615.1 Microvirgula curvata
CTGTGGTCGTCGTTCAGGGCAAAGAAGCCGGCCAGCCCGGGCTGGACGCTGACCCAGTCCAGCCGGCCGTCGCCGGTCATGTCGAGCAGCAGTTGCCGCCCCCCCGCTGCGGCCCTGGGCGCCTGCGGCAGGGCGGTGGCCTTGCCGTAGCTGATGCCGTCCGGGTCCGCGCTGATCACCCGCTGCGGCGCGCGGTACAGCCAGGCGCCGGCCTGCTGGTACAGCAGCCCGGGCAGGCCGTCGCCGTACAGGTCGACCAGCTGGTAGCCCGGCGGCTCGGCCCAGTCGGCCAGCGGCTGGTACTGGCCATCGACAGCCGGGGTGGAGGAAGAGTAATCGACAGCCGGGGTGGAGGAAGAGTAGCTGAACAGGGTCGCCGGCAGATCGAGCAGGCTGCCGTCGGCCTCGTAGGCGCGGCGGCGCAGTGCGGTCAGCACGGAGCCGAAGACCGAACTGTCGTAGCTGAACGACAGGCAGGACAGCAGGGTCGGCGTGGCCGGGCTGGCCGGGTCGCGGCCGAAGGCCAGCAACTGCCGGCACAGCCGGTGGCTGCGCAGCTCGAAGCCGAAGCGGTAGTCGGAGAAGGCATCCGGGCGGCAGGTCCAGACCCCGCTGGTGTCCCAGGCCGGCGGCGGCTGATCGTCGGCCGGGCGCTGGCCGTAGTCGAATTTGAGCGTGCGCAGCCAGCCGGCCTCGTCGGGCACGGTGCCGAACAGGTAGAAGGTGGCCGAGGCGGTCAGATTCGCGTAGTCGATGCGGTCGGGATAGCGCTGGGCGGTCTGATCGCGGCTGTCGCTGATGCCGGCGCCATCCTCGGCCACATAGCGGTACAGCACGTGTTCGCCATTCGGGAACAGCGATTCCTCGATCAGCCAGCGGGCGATATGGCCGGGACAGGCCGGATCGCTGATCTGCGCGGTGTAACCAAGGCAGTGAATGACGCCGTTGCGCTCGAACCATAACCAGAAAGCGCTGGTCCCGGATTGCCAGTATTGGTAGCGGGAATAATCGGTCTGGGTGCGCGAGGAATAAGGGGTGACGGTATACGACAGCGGCAGGGTGGAGCCGACACAGCGGGTGACGCCGGTTTGCACCACCACCTTGCCGTCAGCGTCCAGCTGGGGAACCAGCGGTTCGCCATCGGGGCCGACAAACACGTCGTCGTCGTTGTACTGCGGGACGCCGAGGCGGGTGCGACGCTGGATGGTCGGCAGGGCGAGCCGCCAGCCGGTGCCGCAGGGGCCGTTGCCGGCGCCGGCGCTGTAGCCGAGGGTCAGGGCGGGGGCGGATTCGCGGGCGACGGGGAGAGACAGCGGGATGTCGAACGAGACCAGGCCGGCGGAGAGGGTGGGCCCGCTGCCGTCACCGGGGCCGGGAAGGGCGTCGTGGATGGTGGGCAGGGTCGGCGGGGCGACGGAAACGGCAGATGACGCGAGGGAATGTTCGGCAGGCATGACAACTCCTGATCTGCATGAAGAATTCCATGCATGGCATGGGCTGAATGCGGGCAACAGCAGGGCCTGCATTTAAAAATGCAAGAGTGAAAAAACACGAGGAATCACATGGAGGAACAGGCCGTTTCGAGAACCGAAACCGGCATGGTTTCCTCTGGCACATCAGGTATTTGAATGATTTATAAGGGGTGCCAGCTGCGCTGCCACTCCGGCCTGATGAATGGAATACAGGGACCCGCCACAAACAGAAAAAGGCGTTACCCGCCAATGCGGATAACGCCTTTGTCAATGGACGGGAAGATGTCTGCCCGTTGGCCTGATTACAGTTTGAAGCGCCCGAACACCCCCTGCATCCGCTCTGCGGTGCCGCTCAGTTCGGTCAGCGCCCCGCTGACACTGTGCAGCGCATCGTCGTTGCCGATGACCTGGTTGTTGATCGCTTCGGTACTCTGGGCGATCAGGGTCGATGCCTTGTGCTGCTCGGTGGTCGACAGTGCGATGTCGTTCATCTTGCTGACCACTTCATCCATCGACTCGCGAACGGCAGAGATTTCGCCGGCCGCAGTCTGCGTCAGCACCACACCGGCGTCGACGGCCTCGACGGTCCGCTTCATGTCACTGACCACATTGCCGGTTTCCTGGCGGATCGAATCCACCCGGTGCGAGATTTCCAGCGTGGCCTGCGCGGTGCGCTCAGCCAGCTTGCGCACTTCATCGGCCACCACGGCAAAGCCCCTGCCCTGCTCGCCGGCGCGGGCCGCCTCGATGGCAGCATTCAGCGCCAGCAGGTTGGTCTGGTCGGCGATGTCGCGAATCACTTCGGTAATGCTGGAGATGTCCTGGGTGCTGTTGTCGAGCGAGGTCAGCATGTCCTCCATCCCGTGCACCGCCTTGACCGTCTCTTCGATGCTGACCGACAGCTGATGCATATTGCTGGAGCAGTTCGACAGATCGCCGTTGGTATCGCGGATCAGGGCATCGGCCTGGGTTGCCGTATCGGCGATATGCGAGATGCTGACCGAGATTTCTTCCAGCGTGGCGGCATTGTTCGACGACACGTCGGCCATCTGCCGGGCGCCGTCGGCCAGCCCGGCCACATGGCCGCTGGCATCCTTGACGCCGCCGATCAGCGACTGCGCCTCGCCCTGCAACTCGCCGAACAGGTGGGCAAGCTTGGCAACAAACTGGTTGAACGCCCGTCCGGTATCGGCAATTTCATCCCGGCCGCGGGCATCGAGCCGGATGGTCAGGTCGCCTTCGCCTTCACCGCTGGCAATGCCGGCCATCGCGTCGCGCAGGCGGGTCAGCCCGCTGAGCATCCGGCCGATCACGACGCTGGACACCACGCCGACCAGGATGAACAGCAGCATGCTCATGCCGACCGTCTTGAACAGCTCGGCATTCAGCGGCGCAAAGATCAGGTCCTTGTCGGCGGTGATGCCCATGTACCAGTCGGTCCCCGGAATCTGCTCGATCGCCACCAGCATGGTCTTGCCATTGATGTCGACTTCATTCAGCGCATGCGATTCGGCGATGGCCGCCAGCCGCTCCGGCACGAGCGACGGCGCGATGCTCGAGATCGACTTCAGCGTCAGCGCATTGTCCGGGTGGGCAATGACTGTCCCCTGCTTGTTGACGATGAAGGTGTAGCCATCACCACGCGGTTTCAGCGACAGCACCGACTTGACCAGTTCGTCGACGAACACGTCCCCGGCCACCACGCCATGGAACTGCCCCCCTTCCAGCATCGGCACGGCGACGGTCAGCACCAGCCGCTTCGACACCTGGTCGACATACGGTTCGGTGATCGTCGGCTTGCCGGTCGTCTTCGCCTGCACGTACCACGGCTTTTCGGTGACGATGTAATCCGGTGTCGCCACCCAGTCGTCAGAGAAAATGCTGCGTCCGTCCGGGAAGCCGACGTAATTGATGAAGAAATTCCCTGCCACGGCCCCCTGCTTCAGGTTGGCCAGCGCATTCGGACCCGCCGCTACGCCGGTCAGTGCCGATAACTGTTGTTTTTTCTCGCCAAACCAGTTTTGAATGACGGTGCTCTGACCACGCAAGGTGGCTGAGAACTCCAGGTTCAGGCCGTCACGAACCTCGGTGCGCAACTGAAGGAAGGACTGCGTGACCAGGACGAGTCCGAACAGGGCGATAAACAGCACATTGAGCAGAATCAGTCTGCTTTTCAGCGTTCTCATGCCAAACCTTTCGGGTGATGCCAATGGGCTAAAATCCATAACGGATCAAGACATTACTTATTAAATTCTGGTTTCGCTCCCATCATATTACATCGTCAATAATGAAACGCGAATATGTCGATAATATAGTCCAGGATGTCGCAGTTAGGCATGTTTTCACACTGGATGCGCCACCGTCCATCACGCCATGAACTACAGTGCCTGAATGGCGTCAGAACGACGCCAAAGCCAAGCGTTACCCCCTCACACTGGAGCACCTGATGAAACCGTCCCTGCTGATCCGCCACGCTGCCGCCGGCTTGCTGGCCCTGTCCCTGCTGAACGTCGCCCATGCCGCCGACCCGTCCTCCGCCCAGGTGGTCGAAGCCGATGCGCAGGGCACCCATATCCGGATCACCGGCACCATCACCCGGGTCGATACCAAAAACCGCATCGTGACCATCAAGGGACCGGCCGGCCGGGTGCAGGATTTCGCCATCAGCGATGACGTGAAGAACTTTGCCCAGATCCGGGTCGGCGATCACGTCAATGTGCACTACCGGGTCGCCGTGGCCGTGGCGCTGGTCAAGAAGGGCGACAAGATCGCCGAACGCGATGTGGTCGAGAGCGGCTCGATTGCGCCGGCAGGTGCCAAGCCGGGCATGACCGAAGCGCGCCGCATTACCGTCACCGCCAATGTGATTGCCGTCGACGCCAGCCTGCAGCAGGTGACGCTGAAGGGGACGCGTGGCCGTACCGTCGATGTCCGGGTCGATGACCCGGACGTGTTCCACAAGATCCGCAAGGGCGACCAGGTCGTGGCCACTTATGTGGAGTCAGTCGCCGTGGCAGTGGAACCGGCAACGAAATAATGCAGCCGGCCCCCGGCCCCGGGGGCCTTCACCCTGCCGCATGGCCGTCACGCCCGGGTGACGATGCCCCCGGCAGGTTTTCCAGCCCGGCCGCCTGGAACAGGTTTTCGCGAAACCAGACACTTGCCGCATCTTCGTGATGGCGAGGAGGCCAATACGCGTGGATGGACAGGTGCGGCAAGGCAAGCGGTGGTTCAAAAAGATCCAGCGATGAGGCAAAACGCTGCAGCAGCCGTCGCGGCAGGGTGCACAGGAGATCCGTGCCCGCAACCAGCGGCGGTGCCATGGCATAGCTCTGGACAGACATCGCCACCTGCCGGCTGTGGCCGAGCCTGGCCAGTGCATGATCCACAAATCCGGAGAACGGATCGCCCTCGGCAGACACAAGCAAATGGGGAGCGGCACAGAACGCGGGCAGCTCCAGCTTGCGCAGCCCGCGAGGGTGCCCCTTCCGCTGGGCGGTAACGAAATCATCGGCAAACAGTTTGCGCCCCACCCAGCCAGGTTCAGCCACATCGCCGGGACCGATGAAAACGTCGATCTCGCCATGCTCCATCTGCCGGGGCAGATCGTCGAGGTCCGGCAGCGCGAATCGCAGGCGCACTTGCGGTGCCTGCTCGCGAATCCGGTTGACGAGATCGGCGCCCAGCACCAGGGCCGGGTTCTCATGCAGGGCAATGACAAAGGTCCGCTGACTGGTACCCGGCTCGAAAACCACGGGCTCCAGCAGGGTTGAAATGCCACTCAGGACACGCTGAAGCCCCGGCCGCAGAGCCAGCGCGCGAGGGGTCGGCAGAATACCGCGCCCATTGGGCGCGGCCACGAACAGCCGCTCTCCGAATAGCTGCCGCAACCGCATCAGCCGGGCAGACATGGCAGGCTGGCTGATGCCCAGCCGCAAGGCAGCATGGGTGATGTTCTGCTCGACCAGCAAGGCATCAAGGGCCAGCAGCAGATCCATGCCGATGCCTGAAGGCAGCTTCATGCCGGTTCCTCATTCGGCAAAGGCAGCAGAGGGACATGGGTCACGGGTGCTGATTCCCTTCGCGGTTCGTATAGGTGACAGGAACCCAATCATAGCCATTTCCGCCAGTGGCCCGCACATGACCGATTCCCGGAAACGGCAGGTGCGGCGCAGCAATGAGCGTGCGCTCCCGGGCGAATGACGCAAACCCGGCTTTCCTGACGGCAGCGGCCCGGGCCTGGTCTTCGTCGTAGGCAATGGTCACATCCGGATCGGGAAACTGCACTGCCGCGACGTGGATGATGTCGCCGACAAAGGTGATGCTCTCGCCTTGACTGGTCAGCCGATAAAAGGCCGAGCCTGGCGTATGACCGGGATGCACCGTTGCGGTCATGCCGGGAAGGATCTCCTGCGTTCCCGAGAAAGTCCTGACTTTGCCGGCTTTCAGGTAAGGCGAGAGGGTCAGCCGGGCAATATCGAAATACGCCTGGTCATACCCGGTCTTTTTCTGATTGTCTTCATTGAAGAAGAAATCGATGTCGGGCTTGCCGACGTAAACGGTGGCATCGGGAAAAACCCGCTGACCCTCCCTGACCAGGCCGCCGGCATGGTCGGAGTGTGCATGGGTGAGAAGGATGTCCGTGATGTCCTGAGGCCCGATACCTTGCGCAGCCAGACTTTCGATCAGCCGCCCGCCCTTTCCCGGGCCGAACAGCTGGCCGGAACCCGTGTCGACCAGCAGCAGATGTCCGGGCAACGTGACGAGAAAGGCATTGATCGAGGCTTCAACGGGATTGCTTTGAAAATTCCTCGCAAGCAGCCGGTCAATGTGTTCAGGCTTTGTCCGCTGGAACAGTTCGTACAGATTCTGGGGTACCGAGCCATCCGTCAGCGACATCACCCTGACATCCCCCACCTGCACGCCATAGCCCCCGGCCTGCTGCGGCACGACATGCTGCGGCACGGAGACCGGTTGTGCCTGCGCGAGGGGGAACGGGAAGAAGGCGGCGGCCAGCAAGGCCGCCGCAATACGCTTGTTGATTCCGGGCATGATGATGTTTCCTGGCGTTGAAAACATCATGCTATGCAGGGCATCGCCATCAAACCAGACACCCGGAATCAATACAACCTGTCCATGATATGGATAGTGCCCGGCGTGGCAGGCAGCAAAAATGGCCGTGCGTCGTCGAGGAACAAAAAAACCGCGCCGGTTCAGGGCGCGGTTTTGAAGAGGGCAGCGGAGCGCGTCAGGCGGCCTCGCCTGCCTTGGCTTCGACCAGGACCGGTTCGCCTTCTTCGACGACCTCGGGTTCCGGCCCGTCGCTGAGGGCGCCTTCCCACTTGGCCACCACCACCGAGGCGATGCTGTTGCCGACCACGTTGGTGGCGGTACGGCCCATGTCGAAGAACTGGTCGACGCCCATCACCAGCAGCAGCCCTTCCATCGGCAGGCCAAGCATCGGCAGCGCGGCAGCCACCACCACCAGCGAGGCGCGCGGCACGCCGGCCATGCCCTTGCTCATCAGCATCATCATCAACAGCATCATGACCTGGTGGGCGAAGGTCAGATGGATACCGTAGGCCTGGGCGATAAACAGCACGGCAAACGACTGGTACATCATCGAACCGTCAAGGTTGAACGAGTAGCCGAGCGGCAGCACGAAGCCGGAGATCTTCTTGCTGACACCAAAGCGTTCCAGCTGTTCCAGCGTCTTCGGATAGGCGGCTTCGCTGCTGGCGGTCGAGAAGGCGATGATCATCGGTTCGCGGATCATGCCCATCAGGCGCAGGATCGAACGGCCGACAAACAGGATGCCCACCGAGATCAGCAGTGCCCACAGCAGCATCAGGCCGGCGTAGAACGCGCCGATCAGCTTGCTGTAGGTGACGATCACGCCGAGGCCCTGGGTGGTGACCACCGAGGCGATGGCAGCGAACACGCCGAACGGAGCAGCCCACATCACATAGTCGGTCACGCGCAGCATCAGCTTGAACAGCTCGTCGACGCCGCGGACGATGATCGACTGCTTGCCGAGTTTCATCGACGAGATGGCGAAGCCGAAGAACAGCGAGAACAGCAGGATCTGCAGGATCTCGTTCTTGCTCATCGCATCGAAGAAGCTGGTCGGCACCAGGTGCACCAGGAAGTTCTTCAGGCTGAAGCCGGACACGTCGATATTGGTCGCGGCGCCGGCTTCCGGCAGCGTCAGGTTCAGCGACTGGCCGAGTTGCAGCATGTTGGCCAGCACCATGCCGAGCAGCAGCGAGACCAGCGAGGCGCACACGAACCAGCCGAGTGCGCGCAGGCCGATGCGGCCGACCTGACGATGGTCATCCATGCTGGCGATGCCGGATACCAGACCGGCAAACACCAGCGGCGCAATGATCATCTTGATCAGACGCAGGAATACGTCGGTAATGATCGAAAAGTACCCTGCGACTTCCTTGGCTTCCGCCGGGTCGGGCCATCTGGCATGACAGTAGTAGCCGACGACCACGCCCAGCACCATGCCGGCCACGATCCAGGTGGTTAATTTCTGCGACTTCATCACAACTCCGATCCGCATTTTGAAGAACCGCTTCCTTGGCTTGAAGCGATTGGTATGGCTGACATCTGCCGCATGACAACATGCATGCGGACTCACGGCTCGAATCCTAGCCTCAACCACCGGCCACGGTTTGCAAGTTTCGCCGATATCCATGCAGGGAATGCATAAGGGTAGCAACAGCGACGCATAGTTCAGCTATCCCGTCATCGACACCCCGGCGCGGAAGCAGAAATGTCATACCCGCCCCGGCCGTGGTGTCATGAACACAGTGGCTTTGCGCCGCTTTCCCCTCCCCGGCCGAGTTGCGATATGCTCCGGCAACGCACCCGGCATGACGGCGGGCCGTGCCGCAATGCACAGGATGCTGCGGCGGTAAACACAAGGTGTCGGGACAACCCGGGCTGCAGGGTTTCCCGTCCTTTTTCCTCAGTGCAGCGGGAGAAGGTTCATGGCAGGGTGGTACGAACTCAAGAAAAGCACGAACGGCCAGTTTTACTTTGTCCTCAAGGCCGGCAACAGCGAAGTGATCCTGACCAGCGAGATGTACCAGAGCCGGGCCTCGGCCGAAAACGGCATCGCCTCGGTCCGGACCAACAGCCCGCACGACGAGCGCTATGAGCGCAAGACGTCGAGCAACGACAAGTTCTTCTTCAACCTGAAGGCAGCCAATCACCAGGTGATCGGCTCGAGCCAGATGTATGCCGCAGAGGCAAGTCGTGACAAGGGCATCGAATCGGTCAAAACCAATGGTCCCGCCGACACGGTCAAGGACCTGACCGACGCCTGAGCGCCTCCCCGGAGGGACGGCTTGCCAGCCGGTCTTTTTGCCCCGGCCGGCCCCCCTCCGTGCAAGGCGAAATCCGGGCGTTCCGTCAACGGGAAAATTTGACGCAAAATCCCGCCGGGGTTGGGTCAAACTCTCCTCAAGATCGACGACACGCCGGGCCAGAACAAGGTAGTATTCGTCTCCATTTCACACCAGACTCGGAACAAGGGACTTTGCATGACTAAAGCCGAATTGATCGACGCCCTCATCGGCGCAGCCAAAATCGACCTGACCAAGGCCCAAACGGCCGCCGTGCTCGATGCCATCAACAGCGTGCTGGCCGACCAGCTCAAGGCCGGCGGCGATGTGACCCTGCCGGGCCTGGGCAAGTTCGCGATCAAGCAAACCGCCGAGCGCACGGGCCGCAACCCGGCCACCGGCGAAACCATCACCATCGCTGCGAAGCGCGCGCCGAAGTTCACCGCGGCCAAGGCATTCAAGGATGCCGTTGCCTGATTGAGGCAAACCGGTCCCGGTCCCGCCCCAGGGCGAACCCATCCGGATATATATGAGAAGACGCTACGGTTTCCGTAGCGTCTTTCCTTTTGCCCGTCTGCCAGACCTGGTGTCAGCCAGGGAAAAACTGATAACGGCCGTTATTTTCCCCTTGCTCATTATTACCTCCTTTCCGGATTCTCCCTCCGGATCCAGATCCGTTTCCTGCTGATATCCTGTTTGCGAATCATTCGCGACAAAACCGGATTCATACCGTTCATCGCCTTCTGGCAGTGAATGAAAATTTTGATACATATCTTCTGCATTTCATTTTCTTCCTGCTGTTCCTTTCCTAAGTTTCGCCATGCATTCTGCTGTCATTGCCACGACGCAAACCGGTTCCCCCGCAAAAAGCCCAACAGGGCATGGGGTTTGTCCTAATGCTTCATGCAATTCGGGTAGTAACGAGACAATGAAAAAAAATATTCATTTTGTGCTTCGTCCCGGATTGGGCCGTCCGATATATTAATTAACGGATAGTTGCTCCGGGTCCGTTCTGAAGCCAGCCGCCCATAGCGGCAATACGGAAAGGACGCCCTTTTTATGCAATGTCGCTCCTCTGCATAAAAAGGGATGCCAGGCCCCACACGTAGATCGTTACATATTGATTCGCAAGGTGACCCAAATGAAAATCTCGACCAAACTGTATGGAATGGCTCTGATCAGTCTCGTCGGCCTGGTGGCCATGCTCTGGACGCTGTATGTGCAGATGGGCATGGTGGAAATCCACGTCTCTGACGCCACCGAGAATGCCCTGCCGTCGATCATCGCCACCCAGGAGGCCAAGGCGCTGTACCTCGAAGCACGCCGCCAGGGCGTCATCCATGCCGCCTCCCAGGATGCGGCAGGCAAGAAGGACGCGCAGGCTGCCATGCAGGACAATCTTGCCAAGCTGTACAAGGATCTGGGCAACTACAAGGCCACGCTGATCAGCAATGACGAGGATCGTGCCAACACCGAGGCCACCCTCGCCGCGGTGAAGAAATGGGAAGGGCTGCTGCCCGGCTTCTTTGCGCTGTCCGACAAGGGCACGGTGGAAGGCAACAACGCCGCCCTGCAGTACATCAAGAGCACGATGAGCCCGGTGGCGCTGGAAACCTACACTGCCATCGACAAGATGGTCGAATTCAACAAGACCCTGGGCATACAGGCCGGCAGCGAAGCGGTGCAGGCCGGTCGCAATGCCAAGTGGGTGCTGATGACGCTCGGTCTGGTGTTGCTGGCGGTCATTACCGGTGCCAGCCTGTGGGTGGCCATGAGTGTGCGCCGCACGCTGGGCAACCTGGACCACAAGATCGCCGCCATCACCAGCGAACGCAACCTGACCCTGCGTGTCGATGACAGCGGCAAGGACGAAATCGCGCTGATCGCCAACCGGCTGAACCAGTTGCTGCAAATGTTGCAGACCAGCTTCGTCGAGCTGACCCAGATCGGCCAGAGTGTCGGCGGGCATGCGTCGGAAGTCGCCAACTCGTCGGTGCAGATGTCGCAGGCGGTCGAACAGGTCAGCGAGTCGACCTCCAGCATGTCGGCTGCAGTCGAGCAGATGACGGTCAGCGTCAACCACGTCGCCGATCGTTCGGTGCAGGCAGACCAGAGCGGCCGCGCGGCCGGTGAAGAAGCCACGATCGGTGCCGCCGTGATTCGCGACACCATCCAGATGATTCGCCAGACTTCGGACAGCGTCAAACTGGCCGCCGGCCAGATCGAACAGCTGAAGGAAAAGACCACGTCGATCGGCACCGTGGTCGGCGTGATCAAGGACATCGCCGAACAGACCAATCTGCTGGCGCTGAACGCAGCGATCGAGGCTGCCCGTGCCGGCGAAACCGGCCGCGGCTTCGCCGTGGTCGCCGACGAGGTGCGCAAACTGGCCGAACGCACCGCGATCTCGACCCAGGAAATCACCAGCACCGTGTCGTCGATGCAGAGCGATGCCAACCAGACCGTGACCTCGATGCAGAATGTCGTGACTCAGGTCGAAAACGGCATGGAATCCGCCAACCAGGCGACCGAGGCCATCAACCGCATCCTCGAACGCACCAGCGGTGCGGTGGACGAAATCGCCGAGATCTCGCACTCGATGCGCGAGCAGTCGCTGGCCAGCACCAGCATCGCCCAGCAGATCGAACGCGTGGCGCAGATGGCCGAAGAAAGCCATTCCAGCTCGCAGAGCAACTCGGCCACCGCCGCCAACCTGAACGAGCAGGCGCAGCGGATGCTGACCACCATCGGCCAGTTCCGGGTCTAGCACTGACGACGGACAAAGGCGGGCAATCGACAGTCATCGTGGCGTCGGTACCCGCCTGCCGGCGTGAACCCGTTCGCTTCCCTCCCCGCCACGGCGGGGATATTTCGCTTCGGCGCCCGCTATCCGTTGCGGGGCTTCCCTGTCCGGCGTCGTGCGGCAAACCGCCTCACTGCGTCAGTTCCAGCCAGCGGCTGTCGCCGGCAAACCAGTCGACCAGATAGTCCAGCAACGCGCGCAGCCCGGCCGGCTGGTACTGGCGCGAGGTATAGATGCCATGGATGCCCATCGGCTGCGGCAGAGAGTCGGGCAACAGCGCGACCAGCCGGCCGCTGGCGAGCAGGGGTGCTGCCGAATAGCGCGGCTGCAACGCCACACCCGCCCCTTCCAGCACGGCGGCCAGCAACACCACCGATTCGTTGGCGCTCAGGCGACCGCTGACCGGCACCGACACCGTCTCGCCAGCGCGCGTGAACTGCCACAGGCTTTTGCCGAAGTACGAATAGGTCAGGCAGTCGTGCAGCGCCAGGTCCTCGACCCGGCGCGGCGTGCCATGGGCCGCCAGGTAGGCTGGCGACGCGCACAGCACCGATGCACAAGTTCCCAGTTGCCGGGCGATCAGGTTCGGGTCCAGCGCATTGGTGATGCGCAGCGCCAGATCGATGCGTTCCTCGACCAGATTGACGGCGCGATTGTCGATCTGCAGGTCGATGGCCATGCGCGGATAGCGGCGCAGATAACCGGCGACTGCCGGCGCCAGTGCCGCCTGCGCCAGTGACTGCGAGCAGGCGATCCGCAACAACCCCTGCGGTGAACCGGTATCGGCCGTGCCCGGCGCCGGCATGGCGGCGGCGATGTCCAGCATCTGCCGGCAGCGTGCCAGTGTCTCACTGCCGGCATCGGTCAGGCCGAGCTTGCGCGTGGTCCGGTGCAGCAGACGGGCGCCGGCCCAGTGCTCCATCTGCGCCAGATAGCGCGTGACCATGGCCCGTGACATGTCCAGCGCCTCGGCGGCGGCAATCATGCTGCCGCGCTCGACAATGGCCACAAAGACTTCGGCAGCGACGATCCGGTCCATCATTCGTCCGTTTCATGCAACAAATGATTGCATTTTAGCCGGTTTTTCCAGCACCGATTGCAACCTATCCTGCAGCCATTCCCACCCGATACAGGATTTGCCCCATGTTCAAGCTCTCGCTGCGCCAGCTGACCGCCGCTGCCGTCACCGCCGCCCTGACCGCCCCTGCCCTGGCCGCCGCGCCGCTGAAGCTCGAGGTCTACAATCCCGGCGAACGCAGCGTGTTCCCGGTCTCGTCCGAACTGGTGACCGGCAAGACCGAAGCGGTGCTGATCGATGCCCAGTTCCAGCGCAATGACGCCGAGGCACTGGTTGAACGCATCAAGGCCAGCGGCAAGAAGCTGACCACCATCTATATCAGCCATTCCGACCCGGACTTCTATTTCGGGCTCGACGTGCTGCATGCGGCTTTCCCGGACGCGAAAATCGTCGCCACCCCGCAGACGGTCGCCGCGATCCGCGCCAGCAAGGATGGCAAGCTCGCCTACTGGGGTCCGATCCTGAAGGACAACGCGCCGAAGTCGCTCGTGGTCCCGGAGGCCCTGCCGGGCGACACGCTGAAAGTCGACGGCCAGCGCCTTGAAATCCGTGGTCTGAAGGGACCGGCTCCCGAGCGGACCTTTGTCTGGATTCCGTCGCTGAAGGCCGTGGTCGGTGGCGTACTGGTGTCCGGCAATATGCATGTATGGACGGCCGATACCCGGACCCCGGCCGAACGCGCCAGCTGGCAGACCGCGCTGGCCGATATCGGCGCCCTGCACCCAAGCACGGTAGTGCCCGGTCATTTCCTGCCCGGCAGCCCGCAGACGCTGGCCCCGGTCAGATTTACCAGTGACTATCTGAAAGTGCTGGAACGCGAACTGCCGCAGGCAAAAGATGCCGCTGCACTGACCGCCGCCATGCAGAAGCACTACCCGCAGCTGAAAGGGGTCGAGGATCTGAGCCTGAGCGCCAAAGTGCTCAAGGGTGAAATGGCCTGGCCGCAATAACTCGTTATCCCGAAACCGGAGTCCCATTCATGCAAAACGCGACCCTGCACTATATTTTCGATCCGCTGTGCGGCTGGTGCCATGGCGCCGCACCGCTGGTTGACGCCGCCCGCACCGTGCCCGGCCTGCGCGTGATCTTCCACGCCGGCGGCATGCTGACCGGGACCAGCCGGCGCGCGGTCACGCCACAGTGGCGCGATTACGTGCGCCCGCACGACCAGCGCATCTCGGCGCTGACCGGCCAGCCGTTCGGCAGCGCCTACACGGACGGACTGCTCTGCGACACCTCGGCGGTACTCGATTCCGAACCACCGACCACCGCCATCCTCGCCGCCGAGGCACTGGCCGGCCGCGGGCTGGATCTGCTGCGTCGGCTGCAGCAGGCGCACTACGTGGAAGGACGGCGGATTGCCGATACCGACGTCCTGCAGGCCATGGCGATCGACATCGGTCTGGATGGCGTGGCGTTCGACGCCGAATACCGGCGTCAGGCCGGCCCGGCGACACAGGCGCATATCGCCGACAGCCGCGCCTGGCTGGCGCGGGTCGGTGGCCAGGGCTTCCCGACCTTTGCCCTGGAACAGACGGACGGCCGGATCACGCTGCTGGACATCGGCCGCCATCCTGGCCAGCCGCAGGCCTGGCGCAACGCGCTGGTCACGGCGCTGTCCCACAGCGAAGGAGAACAGGCATGAACGGCCGCATGAGCAACCTCGACATTGTCCGCGCCACCTATTCTGGCAACGCGGCCGACAACGGCCGTCACCTGCGGGCAGCGCTGGCCGCAGATGCCGAGTGGACCGAGGCCGCCGGTTTCCCGTACGCCGGCACCTATATCGGTCCCGACGACATCCTGCGCAACGTGCATGAACGTCTGGCCCGCGAATGGGACGGCTATCGCGCCGGGGTCGACCAGTTCCACGACGCCGGCGAGCACATCATCGCCCACGGTTTCTACCACGGCACGTATCGCGCGACAGGCAGGGCCTTCACCGCGGCCTTTGCGCATATCCATACGCTGCGTGACGGCCGCATCGTCAAATTCGTCCAGGTGGTCGACAGCGCAAAGGTATGGGAGGCCATGCGCGACTGAGCGCTCAGTCGATGGCGATGCGTTCCTGCGGCGCCACCGACAGCGAGATGTCGCACTGCTCGTCCCCGCTGTAGTAGACGGTGCGCCCGGCCGGATCGGTCACGCCCTCGTACTGCTCGCCCGGCTTGCAGCCGGTGATCAGGTAACGCTGACCGGCGATCGGCCGCGAGGGCCGGTCACTGTCGCTCAGCTCGAAGAAGGTACCGAAGTTGCCGACGCCATGGCGCAGCAGCAGCACGTGGTCGCCGTTGTCGGGCGCGTCCAGCTGCAGGGTATCGGTACGGCCAAGCGCATCGGTCGTGCCTTCAGCCACGCTGTCGGTAATCAGGTTCACGCCCGGCGGAGCGGACAGGATATGGCGTTCGCCAAAGGTCAGCCGGTATGGCGTGCGTGCGGCCGGTTTTCCGGTTTCCGGCTGGATCAGCACGAAGGACACCGGCACCCCCGGGCTTCCCCCCGGGGGCGCCGGCGTGCCCGCGCACGCCGTCACCAGCGCCAGCAGGCTGGCGAGGGTCACAAGGCGCGGGCCGCTCACAGGCGGAACTGCCCGACCAGCGACTTCAGTTCGCGACCGCGCTCCGCCAGCTGGTGAATGGTCCTGACCACCGATTCGACGTGAGTGCTGGTCTGCTGGGCGGCGACATTGATGTGCTCGGCACTGCGCGCCATGTCGCTGGTCGCCGTGCTCTGCTCCTTGGTCGACGCGGTGATTTCCTTGATCCGTGCCACCACTTCGTCGGTGCTGAGCCGGATCTCTTCGATCTTGCCGGCGGCTTCCTGCGACGAACCGACGCTGGATTCGACCCGGCTGTGCGTGGCCTGTGCAAAGTCGATCGCCTGCTGGGTCTGCACCGCCATCTTGTCGATCATGCGCGAGATTTCGACCGTGGCATTGGCCGAGTGCTCGGCCAGCTTGCGCACTTCGTCGGCCACCACGGCGAAGCCGCGGCCCTGTTCGCCGGCCCGCGCCGCTTCGATCGCCGCGTTCAGCGCCAGCAGATTGGTCTGGTCGGCAATGCTGTGAATCACGTTGACGATGCCGCGGATCTCTTCGGACTGGCTGGCCAGCCCGCTCATCGCATCCTGCAGTTTGCCTACCGTCTCCACCACCATGCCGATTTCCTGCGCCACGCTGTTCATCAGCTCGTGCGATTCGACCGAACGCTGGTTCGACTGCAGCACCAGCGCATCGGTTTCTTCCGCATGGTCGGCGATATGATTGATGCTGACGGTGATTTCCTCGATCGTTGCTGCCGTCGACGAAATTTCCTGCGACTGGTTGCGCGAATCGGAGGCGATCTGGTCGGCCGCACCATTCAGGTTCTGGACATCGGTCGCCATGTCTTCGGCATGGCTGCGCACGGTCACGAACATGTCGTGCAGCTTGGCCATGAACTCGTTGAACGCGGTCGCGATCTGGCCGACCTCATCCTGGCTCCTGACCGGCAGCTTGACCGTCAGGTCGCCCTGACCGGACGCCACGCTGCGCATGGTGTCGCGCAGTACTTCCAGCCCGGCCATCATCCGCGTCACGCCGACAAATACCACCAGTGCCGCCAGCAGCAGACCGCCGATCACCAGGCCGAGCAGCAGCCCGACGGTCGCATTCACCTCGGCCGTCGCGGCTGCCATCGGCACCATCACGCCGAGATACCAGCCGGTCTTGCCGACCGGGCGCAGGCTGCTCAGAAAGTGTTCGCCGTTCAGCGCGACATCCTGGTACGAACCATCCTTGCTGGCGCCGGCAAAGTCATAACCCGGCACGACTTCGCTGATTTTCTTCAGCCC
>NZ_BAAGUB010000021.1:0-63598 GCF_054781615.1 Microvirgula curvata
GAAAGTAGGTCACCGCCAGGTCCTATACTGAAGCCCTCGTACCCTGTACGAGGGCTTCTTTCATTGGTGCGACTGAATGCGCAAAGCCGCCCCCCGTGCCATGCCCGGGGGGCTTTTTTACGGCCATTCTCCGCCCGTCGGCAGGCTGCTGTGCCGGCCTCCGGCATCGCCTATAGCACCAGAAACGGAGTGAAATGGGGACGCAGATGCTGACAGGAAGGGCGGGGCTGGCTTCAGCGGCCATGACGGCCGGTGCGCGACTGCGCATTGGCATGCATGGCGAACTGGTCGACTGGGTTGGGCAGAGAGCGCCGCTGTATCACCTCGGCAATGGTGCACGCAGCTATGATCCCACTGCGCAGCGTTTCCTGCGCATGGACCCGTTCAGCCCGTTCTCGGCAGGTGGCAGGAATCCGTACGCTTTCTGCGAGGCCGATCCGGTCAATCGCACCGATCCGTCCGGCTATGCTGCCATGAGCATTCAGGCAGGCATCGGGCTGGCATTCGGCATACTGGGTATCTTCCTGACTGCACTGACTTTCGGGGCGGTGGCCTTGCCGCTGACCAGCCTGGTGTCCTGGCTGCTCATGACGCCGGCAGTGCTCGGGGTTGGCGCCAACGTGACCGGGATCCTGTCCTCCGTGCTGGAGGAGACGCACCCCGAGGCCTCGCGCGCGCTGGGCTGGGCTTCACTGGGCCTGGGCATTGCGGCAACGGTATTCGGGGCGCTGCTGCCTTCGGCCGGCCTCTATGCCAAAGCCTCGGGCCGCTTGCTGGTTGGTTCGGCCCGGAAGCCCGATTTTCTTTCTCTCGAGAATGGCAATCTGTTCCTGTTCCAGTCGCGCTTCCGGGATGGTTCGCTGATTGCCACGCATGGCAGCCGGGATGCCGCGCTGTACGGTCCTGCCGGTTCCAGACTGTCGGCGCTGGACTGGAGCATTATCGTGGGTCGCTACCTCAAGGCTTATCGTGACAGCGACCGCAGCGGCCCGCTGTATCTGCTGTCCTGCTATGCAACCCGGAACGGAAGGAATTCCAATGCGGCCATTATTTCCAGCATGCTGCGCCGGGATGTGATTGCTTTCGATGCTCCTGTTTCCAGGATGATGTACACCCGCAGCCATCGCCACTATCTGCTTTTCGATTCCCGCCTCGGCCAGCCGGTCCGGTTCGTCAACCGTGTCCGGCATGTCGTATAGCGGCGAGTGCCGCCTGTCCTGTGACATTCTTGCCACGCTGCTTGTCACCCGATTTGGGGCAGGCAGCACTGCCGGCGTACGGTGTGGGCTCCGACAGTCAACGGGAGTGCATCGTGATCAGGCAATGGGTGTGGGTATGGCTGGCCCTGGCGTGGAGTGTGCCGGTCTTTGCCGCGGTGGATGTCAACAGCGCCAGCGCACAGCAACTGGAGGCGGTCAAAGGCATCGGCCCGGCCAAGGCACGGGCCATCGTCGATTACCGGAGCCGCAACGGCCCGTTCAAATCGCTGGACGACCTAAGCAAGGTTGACGGGATCGGGCCGAAATCGCTGGAGAAGATGAAGCCCGAGCTGCAGCTCGGGACGAAACCGCCACCGAAACCGGCGGTGAAGAAATAAGACAGAAGGCGGCCACATGGCCGCCTTCTGGTGCGATGGTGCATCAGAGCATCTTGACGAAAGCCTTGGAACGACGCTGGTAGTTGTACAGTTCCTGCTTGCGCAGCGGCAGTTCGGACAGTTCCGCCTCGACAAAGCCGCGTTCGACAAACCAGTGTGCAGTCTGGGTCGTCAGCACGAACAGGCGTTCCAGGCCAAGCTGGCGCGCACGCTGCTCGGTATGCCGCAGCAGTGCATCGCCATGACCGCGGCTCTGCCACTGCTGGGACACGGCCAGACAGGCCAGTTCACCCATCTGGCTTTCCGGGAACGGGTACAGCGCCACGCAGCCGGTGATCTTGTTGTCGTGTTCGATGACCGAGTAATAGCCAATCTCCATCTCGATCAGCTCTCGTCCCCGCTTGACCAGCAGACCGTCGCGCTCCAGCGGTTCGATCAGGCCGAGGATGCTGCCGACGTCGTCGATATCGGCCCGGCGCATGACCAGCAGGGCTTCGGGCGCGATCATGGTGCCGCTGCCATCATGGGTGAACAGCTCCTGCAGCAGCGCGCCGTCGCTCTGGGCGACCAGATGCGCCCGCTTGATACCGTGCCGGCTGGCGAGCACGGCGGCGTTCATCGAGCGGCGGACCTCGTCGCTGAGGTGGCTGGCTTCAGTCTGCAGCCAGGTTTCCGCCTCGCGAACGATAAACTCCTTCATGCGCTGGCCATCCGCGTCGACGACGCCGGACGGGCTGTCGACCAGGAACATCAGCTTGTCCGCCTTCAGCGAGATGGCGGCCTGGGTCGCGACGTCTTCCATGCGCAGATTGAAGATCTCGCCAGTCGGCGAGTAGCCGAGCGGTGACAGCAGCACCAGGTCACCGGCATCGAGCCGGGCCTTGATGGCAGCGGTTTCCAGCTTGCGGATCTGGCCGCTGTACTGCATGTCGATCCCGTCGATGACACCGAGCGGACGGGCAATGATGAAGTTGCCACAGGCGACGCGCAGATTGGCACCGGCCATTGGCGAATCGGGCATGGCGACCGACAGCTGGGCTTCGATTTCGGCACGGGTATAGCCGATGGCCTGCTTGACCACTTCCAGACTGGCCAGGTCGGTCAGCCGGTAGTCCTGATGGAAACGGCGGGCAATGCCACGGAACTTGAGCTGGGCCTCGACCTGCGGGCGGGCGCCATGGACCAGGATAATGCGGACGCCAAGGCTGACCAGCAGGTTGATATCGTGCGACAGCGAGGCGAATCGTCGCTGGTCGACCACCTCTCCACCGAAACCGATAACAAAGGTCTTGCCGCGAAAAGTATGGATATACGGAGCGGCTTCACGCAGGCACTGGACAAATTCGTGGCTAGTCATGACGGGAGTATGTTGGAGGTGGGACGGAAAGAATGACGATGTCAGTGGATTGTGCGCTGCATCGTGACAGGCGTACAGACGTATTGCCGGCGAGCATGAACAGCTTACAGCTCGCGGCGCAGTTCTTCCGGTGTGGCGTCGTGATCGCCATGCATGTGCTGTTCATACACGTGCATATAGGCTTCACGCGATTTCAGGGCTGTGGCCGGGACGCCGAGATTGTGCAGCTGGACTGATTCGCTGTAGTCGATCAGCGCATCGCGCATCCTTGCGTAGTGGCTGTCCTCGAGCGGGAAGCCGCACTGCAGCAGCAATGCCCTGAGCTGCTGGTACTGATGCTGGTCGACGTCATAGCGCACCGTGACCCGCTGCTGGTCCGGAAACGCCTGTGCCGACACGCCGGGCAGGCGACCGAGCAGCGCCGCGGCCGCATCCGGCTCTGCGAGCACGACAATGTCGCGGCACTTGCTCAGTTCCCGGTCCGGCATGGGCTGTTCTCCGGAAGAAGCGCCGCCGGCAACTGCCGGCGGCATGGACATCAGTTCTTCTTGTCCAGTATTTGCTGGACCTTGAGGATGTTCAAGGCCTGGGCCAGCTGGTTGTCGGTCTTCGGATCCGGGTCACGCGGGTCGACGCGCGACGGTTCGGTCGTTTCCGGCGCCGCCGGTACTTCCGGTTGCGGAGTGGCCTTGCCCTTGCTGTCCCCGTTCGGATTGGACAGGTGATGGTTCAGATCGGCTTCGCGCACGCGGATGATCGGCAGCGCCACCTGCTTCTTGTCGCTGTCCGGCTGGATGGCTTCGACCGTGACGTCCGGGGTAATGCCCTTGGCCTGGATCGAGGTGCCCTTTGGCGTGAAATACCGCGCCGTGGTCAGCTTGATGCCACCGGCACTGCCCAGCGGCAGGATCGACTGCACCGAGCCCTTGCCGAAGGTCTGCGTACCGACCACTACCGCGCGCTTGTAGTCCTGCAGCGCACCGGTGACGATTTCGGACGCGCTCGCAGTGCCGGCATTGACCAGCACGACCATCGGCACGTTCTTGGCTTCGGCCGGCAGCCCCTTCAGCGGGTCATCCTTGCTGCGCGGGTCGCGCGGATAGTTGGCCGGGTCGGTCGTCAGCTGCATCTTCGCGTCCGGGGTGCGCCCTTCGGTGTAGACCACCAGCTTGTTCTGCGGCAGGAAGGCCGCCGACACGCCGACTGCGGCGTTCAGCAAACCACCCGGATCGTCACGCAGGTCGAGCAGCAGGCCCTTCAGCGGGCGCTTGTTGTCCTTGTACAGCGTGGCGAGTGCCTGGGCCAGGTTCTCGACCGTGTGCTCCTGGAACTGGGTGATGCGGACATAGCCGATATCCGGTTCCAGCAGCTTGAACTTGACGCTCTTGGTCTTGATGATCGCGCGGGTCAGTTGCACGTTGAACGACTTGGCCTCGCTCTTGCGGGCGATGGTCAGCGTGACCCTGGTGCCCGGCTTGCCGCGCATGCGCTTGACCGCATCGGTGCTGGACAGGCCACGCACCGGCGTATCGTCGATCTTGATGATCAGGTCGCCGCTCTTCAGCCCGGCCTTGGCGGCGGGGGTATCCTCGATCGGCGACACGATCTTCACCAGACCGTCTTCCATGCCGATTTCGATGCCCAGACCGCCGAACTCGCCCTGCGTACCCTCACGCAGTTCCTTGAATGCTTCCGGATCCAGATAGCTGGAGTGCGGATCGAGGCCCGATACCATGCCGTTGATGGCCTCGGTAATCAGCTTCTTGTCGTCGACCGGCTCGACATAATCGGACTTGATGCGTCCGTAGACTTCGGCAAACGTCCTCAGCTCGTTGAGCGGCAGGGGGGCCAGCGTGTCCTTGTCGGCCGCGGCCGTGATCGACAGCGTCAGCACGGCACCGACAATGGCGCCGGCGCTGACGAGTGCGAATTTTTGCCGCCGGTTTTGCATGTAATTCTCCTGATGACTATGCGGGTGCGGGCGATCAGCGTGCCCAGCTTGTCGGGTTGAGTGGCTGGCCCTGGTGGCGGATCTCGAAATAAATGCCGCTATCGCCCAAATTGCCTGTACTGCCGGTAGTGGCAACAGTATCACCTGCGCGTATCTGTGTGCCGACTGCTTTGGTCAAACTGTCGCCGCCACCGTAGATGCTCATGTAACTGCCGCCATGGTCAATGATTAGCATGTTGCCGAAACCGCGCAAGCTGTCTGCATAGACAACGCGGCCATCGGCAACGGCATGGACGGCCTGGCCAGGGGCGGCCTTGATGAACAGGCCGCGCCAGGTGGTGCCCTCACTGCGGCGCTCGCCGAAATGACCGGCAATGCTGCCGGCGACCGGCAGCCGCATGCGGCCTTTCAGCGATACGAAGCTGCGGCCGGCGGCCGAGCTGTCGGCGGCTTCGTCGACGCGCTCCTCGGGAATCTGCCGCACGGCCACCGGTGCCGGTGCCGGCTTGCCGGCCTTGCGGGCTTCCTGCGCCCGGCGCTGGTCTTCACGCTGAGCCTCGCGTTTGGCTTCGAGCTGCGCCTTGCGGCGCGCCTCGGCGCGCTGACGCGCGGCTTCGCGCTTGCGCTCGGCGATCTGCTGCTGGATCTGGGCAATCAGGCTGGTCAGGCGTTTCTGGTCTTCCTGCAGCTTGGTCATCTGCGTCTGCTTGCTGGCAATTTCGCGCGACAGCTGCGACACCAGCGTGGCATGCGCATCCTGCTGCTTCAGCAGGTCCTGCTTCTTGCGCTGCCGCTCCGAACTCAGCGAACTGAGCTTGTTCTTTTCCTGCTGCAACTGGGCGGACAGCTGTTCCAGCTCGCCGACCTGCTGCTTCAACTGGGTGAACTGCTTTTGCTGGGCGCGCGACAGATAACCGTAGTACTGCAGGTCGCGGGCTGCCTGGTTCGGGTCCTGCTGCTTGAGCAGCACGGCGAGGGCGTCGGCGGACTGCCGGTGCTCGTACTGTGCTTTCAGGATGTGACCGACGCGCGTGCGCGTACCGTCGATCTGCTTCTGCGTCTCGGCAATCTGGTTTTCGACCCGCTGGATTTCCCGCTCGCTGCTGGACTGCTTGAGATTCAGGTCCTGCAGCAGCTGGTTGGCGGCGGCGATGGCGCTGGCGGACTGCTTCAGCGCGTCACTGGCTTCGGCGCGGTCGGATTCCTTTTCCTTGATGTCTTTCTTCAGCGTACTGATCTGACTGCGGATTTCTTTCAGATCCTGCTGGACCGGTGCCGTGGTCAACGGCGCATTGCCGGCCGGGGCCGCAATGGCGGCGCCGGACAGCAACAGGGCGAGTAGCGAGAGTCTATGTGTCACTGGTACTGGATCAGGGAATGGCCAGTCATCTCGGCCGGAACCGGAACGCCCATCATGGCCAACAGGGTGGGGGCGACATCCTTCAGCGCCCCCCCTGTGGCGATGGTCGCCGAGCGGGGGCTCACGTAGCAGAACGGTACCACGTTGGTCGTATGCTGGGTGTGGGGCTGATGGTGAATCTTGTCGTCCATCTGCTCGCAGTTGCCGTGGTCGGCGGTGATCAGCACCTCGCCGCCGGCGGCCAGCATGGCATCGACGCAGCGGCCGACGCAGTCGTCCAGGGCTTCGACCGCCCTGACTGCCGCGTCGAAGTTGCCGGTATGGCCGACCATGTCGCCGTTGGCGAAGTTGCAGATGATGGCCTGGTACTTGCCGCTGGCGATGGCGGCCAGGATGTTGGCGGTGACTTCGGGAGCGCTCATTTCCGGCTGCAGATCGTAGGTTTCGACCTTCGGTGACGGTACCAGGATGCGGTCTTCGCCCGGATAGACCTTCTCCTCGCCGCCATTGAAGAAGTACGTCACGTGCGGATATTTCTCGGTTTCGGCGATGCGGAGCTGATTCAGCCCCAGCGCGGCGACATATTCGCCGAAGCCGTTATGAATCTGTTGTGGCTGGTAGGCGATGACATGGTGCGCATAGTCGGCGCCGTAGCGGGTCAGCGTGCCGAAGAACCCCAGTCGCGGCTGGCGGACCGGGAAACCGTCGAAGGCCGGGTCGGTCAGCGCGCTGGTCAGTTCGCGCGCCCGGTCGGCGCGGAAATTCATGAACAGGACCGCGTCGCCGTCTTCGATGCGGCCGGGGGCACCGATTACGGTCGGTTTGACGAATTCGTCGTTCTCGTCGCGTGCATAGGCGGCGGCAAGCGCGGCCACACCGGTCTCGGCCTGGTACGGTGCCTCGCCGTCAACCACCAGCCGGCAGGCCTGGGCCACGCGGTCCCAGCGCTTGTCGCGGTCCATGGCGAAGAAACGGCCGCAGACCGAGGCCAGACGGGCATTCGGGCATTCGGCCAGCACGGCGTCGAGTCGGCGCAGATAGGTATCGGCGCTGCGCGGTGGCGTATCGCGGCCATCGAGAAAGGCGTGCAGGCGGATATCTGCGACCCCGGCCGCCTGTGCGGCACGGATCAGCGCGTGGATATGGTTTTCATGGCTGTGGACGCCGCCGTCGGACAGCAGGCCGAACAGGTGCAGCGCATGACCGCGGGCGGCGGCGAAAGCCTGCAGGAAGGCCGGGTTGCGGTCGAACAGGTTTTCCTCGATGTCGAGGTCGATGCGGCTGATGTCCTGGGTAACGACGCGGCCTGCGCCTATGTTTAGGTGACCGACCTCGGAATTGCCGAATTGTCCGGTTGGCAGACCCACGGCGCGCTCGGACGCGTCTATGGTGCCGCAGGCATGCGTGGCCATCAGCCGGTCGAGGTTGGGCTTGCGGGCGTGCAGGATGGCGTTGTCGTCGCCTTCTGCGCGGTGGCCGAAGCCGTCAAGGATCAGAAGAAGGACCGGAGTGACGTTTTTCATAATGGCAATTTGTGAATTTTAATCAATGTGTATATTAGAACTTCTTGATGATTGGGACGTTTCAAGTTAGTATTTTAACGATTGAAATTGCTTGGGCGCCATGTCCGCCTGATGTTCGGGAGCACTTACCTTGCTTTTCTCTGATGATCACATCGAACAGACATCCCGCGCCATGAAGGCGATGTCACATCCTCTGCGTTTGAAGATCATCTCGGTGCTGGGCGACCGGGAGGTCAGCGTACAGGATATTGTCGACAAGGTCGGTACCTCCCAGTCGAATATTTCCCAGCATCTGGCCATCATGCGGGACAAGGGAGTATTGCGTACGCGCAAGGACGCCAACCGCGTTTATTACCGGGTTGGCGATCTGCGTACACTGGAAGTGCTGAAGATGATGCGCGAAGTCTTCTGTGGCTTCAGCGAGTAGCCGGCAGGCCCGCTCGCCGTCGTTGCAATCGGTCAAGTACATGTAAAAGGGCACCCGGATGGGTGCCCTTTTTTGCGCCTGCCCGGGGTTGCCCCCGGGCGTGCCGTGCATCAGATCGGCAGGCTCGTCAGGCGACGGCGCGAACCGTAGGCCAGGTTGACGATACCGCGCGAGACCAGCACAGCGGTGAACATCGAGGTCATGATGCCGAGGCAGTGCACGACGGCAAAGCCGCGCACCGGGCCGGAGCCGAAGATCAGCAGGGCGACACCGGCGATCAGCGTGGTGATGTTCGAGTCGAGGATGGTATGCCACGCATGCTCGTAGCCGGCCTTGATCGCCGCCTGCGGCGTCACGCCATTGCGCAGCTCCTCCCGTATCCGCTCGTTGATCAGCACGTTCGCGTCAATGGCCATGCCCAGGGCCAGCGCGATGGCGGCAATGCCCGGCAGCGTCAGCGTAGCCTGCAGCATCGACAGCAGGGCGATCAGCATCAGCACGTTGGCGGCCAGCGACAGCGCCGAAATCACGCCGAACACGCGGTAGTAGAAAATCATGAAGATCGCCATGGCGGCGAAGCCGTACAGCGTGGAGTCGAAGCCCTTCCTGATGTTCTCGGCACCCAGCGACGGGCCGACCGTGCGTTCCTCGATGATGTTCATCGGTGCGGCCAGCGAGCCGGCACGCAGCAGCAGCGCGACGTCATTGGCCTCGGCCGGGTTCATCGAGCCGGAAATCTGCACGCGACCGCCGCCGATTTCACCGCGGATGACCGGTGCGGTCACCACTTCGCCCTTGCCCTTTTCGACCAGGATCATCGCCATGCGGCGGTTGATGTTCTCGGCCGTGACCTGGCGGAAGATGCTGGCGCCGGTGCTGTCGAGGTTGATCAGCACGGCGGCACCGCCGTTTTCGTCGAAGCCCGGCTGCGCGTCATTGATGTTGTCGCCGGTCAGCTCGACATCCTTGCGCACCAGGATCGGCCGCGGCTCGCCGCCGGAACCGACTTCGTTCATCAGGTCGTAGCCGGCCGGCGTCATGCCGTTGACGGCGTCAGCCAGCTTCTGGCTGTCGTCCTCGACCAGGCGCACTTCCAGCGTCGCGGTGCGACCGAGAATGTCCTTGGCCTTGGCCGTGTCCTGCACCCCCGGCAGCTGCACCACGATCCGGTTCGGGCCGGACTGCTGGATGATCGGTTCGGCCACGCCGAGCTCGTTCACCCGGTTGTGCAGGGTGGTGATGTTCTGCTTGACGGCGTCGGTCTGCACTTTCTGCAGTTCGGCCTGCGACAGCGAGGCGGTGATCGTGTTGCTGGCGTCGTCGGTCTTCAGTGTCAGGTTCGGGATCTGGCGGGCGATGACGTCGGAGATGCGGTTCAGCGTCTCGCCATCGCGCGCGCTGATCGACAGCGAGTCACCATTGCGGCGGATCTGGCCGTAACGGATCTTCTGCGCCTTCAACTCGCGGCGGATATCGCCGGAGTAGCGTTCGAGCGTCTTGTCGACGGCAGCCTTCATGTCCACTTCGAGCAGGAAGTGAACGCCGCCGCGCAGGTCGAGACCGAGGAACATCGGGTGGGCCTTGATATTGGCCAGCCAGTCCGGCGACGACGACAGCAGGTTCAGCGCGACGATGTAGTTGTCGCCGAGTTGCGACTGGATGGCATCGCGCGCCTTCAGTTGTTCGTCCGGCGTCTGGAAGCGGACCTTCAGGCTGCCGTTGTCCAGATAGGCGCCGACGGGCGAAAGGTGCTTGTCCTTCAGCAGGGTCTCGACGCGATCCATCAGCGTGGCGTCGACCGGATAAGCGCTGCGAGTGCTGGAGACCTGCACCGCCGGGCTTTCACCGTAGAAATTCGGCAGCGTGTAGATCGCACTCACGACCAGCGCCACCGCAATGATCAGGTACTTCCAGAGGGGGTAGCGGTTCATGGTGACTTGGGGGCAGATGAAAACGATTCGCGCCGCGTGGGATCACGCGGCGCGGCATGGCAGGCGGGAATTTATCCCTTGTAGCTGCCTTTTTCCAGTTTGTTGCCGATTGCGGCACGCTGGAACTGGATTTCTACACCCTTGGCAACCTCGACCGTCACATCGTTGCCGTCGAGCTTGGTGATGCGGCCGATCATGCCGGCCTGGGTCAGCACTTCGTCGCCCTTTTGCAGCGCTTCGAGCATGGCCTTCTGTTCCTTCATCTTCTTCTGCTGCGGGCGAACCAGCAGGAACCAGAACAGGATGAAGATGACAATCATCGGCAGGAACGACATCAGTTGTTCGTTCATCTTGGTGAATCTCCGGATGGGAATGAAATGAAACGGCACATTGTAACGGAAAGGCGCTTGGCTGCACCTTATGCCGGTTTGTGGCGCGGGAATCAGGCCCCGCGGGCGCGCCGTTCGTGGAAGCCGGCCTCATAATCGGCGAAGCGGTCGTCTTCGATCGCCTGGCGCATTTCAGCCATCAACTGCTGGTAGTAATGCAGGTTGTGGATGGTATTGAGCTGGGCACCGAGAATCTCGCCGGCACGATGCAGGTGATGCAGGTAGGCGCGGCTGAAATGGCGGCAGGCATAGCAGTCGCACTGCTCGTCCAGCGGACGCTTGTCGTCGCGATGACGGGCATTCTTGATCTTGATGTCGCCCCACTGGGTGAACAGCCAGCCATTGCGCGCATTGCGGGTCGGCATCACGCAGTCGAACATGTCGATGCCGTTGGCGACGCCATGGACCAGATCTTCCGGCGTACCGACACCCATAAGATAGTGCGGTTTGTCTGCCGGCAGCATCGGCTGCAGCTCGCGCATCATCCGGTACATCTCCGGTTTCGGCTCGCCGACCGACAGCCCGCCGATGGCGATGCCGTCGAAGCCGATCTTCATCAGCCCTTCCAGCGACTCCTGGCGCAGGTCGGTATACAGGTTGCCCTGGACGATGCCGAACAGCGCATTCGGATTCTTCAGGTCATTGAATGCGTTGCGGCTGCGCTCGGCCCAGCGCAGGCTCATGCGCATCGACTCGCCGGCGGTGCGGTGGTCGACCTGGCCTGGCGTGCACTCGTCCAGCTGCATGACGATGTCGGAGTTCAGTACCGTCTGGATCTGCATCGACACTTCCGGCGACAGGAACAGCTTGTCGCCATTGATCGGGCTCTGGAAGGTCACGCCTTCCTCGGTGATCTTGCGCAACTGGCCGAGGCTGAATACCTGGAAGCCGCCCGAGTCGGTCAGGATCGGTTTCTGCCAGCCGATGAAGTCGTGCAGGCCGCCGAACTTGCCGACGATATCCAGGCCGGGACGCAACCACAGGTGAAAGGTGTTGCCGAGGATGATCTGCGCGCCGATGTCGTGCAGATTGTCCGGCGTCATCGCCTTGACCGATCCATAAGTGCCTACCGGCATGAAAACCGGTGTCTGGACCACGCCGTGATTGAGCGTCAGCTCGCCGCGGCGCGCGGCGCCGCTTTGTTTTAGCAATTTGAATTCGAGCATGAAATCGCGGGAAAGAGTGTAAAATCAGGGCGCTAGTATAACGCACTTGGATGCTGGCGAAGATTTCTCCGAAAAGGGGCTTGCGTCAGGAAAAGAGTGTCGGTATAGTTCGGTTCCTCGGCAGGCACGTAGCTCAGCTGGTTAGAGCACCACCTTGACATGGTGGGGGTCGTTGGTTCGAGTCCAATCGTGCCTACCAACACATTCCTAATCGGAGTAATCCAGATGAACGCCCGAACTGAAAACACCGGACAGCCATTACTGTTTGGTCGGGCCATCTAGAGAACTTCTGATACTAAAAAGTGCGGCTCAGACCGCACTTTTTTTTTGCTTTTTTTCCCGGCGGCGGGAATCGCGTGCCGGTTTTTGTGGCTTCAAGCCAGGGGATCACACATGCCTGCCATTCGCCTGCCGGACGGTTCCGTCCGCCAATTCGAACATCCCGTTTCCGTCCATGATGTCGCCGCGTCGATCGGCGCCGGCCTTGCGCGCGCCGCGCTGGCGGGGCGGGTCGACGGCAAGCTGGTCGATACCCGCTTTGTCATCGACCACGACGCCGACCTGGCGATCGTGACCGACAAGGACGCCGACGGTGTCGACATCCTTCGCCACTCGACGGCCCACCTACTGGCCTATGCGGTCAAGACGCTGTTCCCTGATGCGCAGGTCACCATCGGACCGGCGATCGAAAACGGCTTCTACTACGACTTCAGCTACAAGCGTCCGTTTACGCCGGAAGACCTGATCGCCATCGAAAAGAAGATGGCCGAACTGGCGAAGAAGGACATTCCGGTCGAGCGCATGGAAATGTCGCGCGATGACGCCGTGGCCTACTTCAAGTCGATCGGCGAGAACTACAAGGCGGAAATCATCGAGTCGATTCCGCAGGGCGAAGTGCTGTCGCTGTATCGCGAGGGTGATTTCACCGACCTCTGTCGTGGCCCGCACGTCCCGTCGACCGGCAAGCTCAAGGTGTTCAAGCTGATGAAGCTGGCCGGCGCCTACTGGCGTGGCGACAGCCGCAACGAGATGCTGCAGCGCATCTACGGCACCGCCTGGGCGAAGAAGGAAGATCTCGAGCAGTACCTGCACATGCTGGAAGAGGCGGAGAAGCGCGACCACCGCAAGCTGGGTCGCCAGCTCGACCTGTTCCATATCCAGGAAGAAGCGCCGGGCATGGTGTTCTGGCACCCGAAGGGCTGGACGCTGTGGCAGCAGGTCGAACAGTACATGCGCCGCACCATCCTCGAGAACGGCTACCAGGAAGTGCGCACGCCGCAGATCGTCGACCGCTCGCTATGGGAAAAATCCGGCCACTGGGACATGTACTCGGAGCTGATGTTTACCACCGAGTCGGAAAAGCGCGACTACGCGGTCAAGCCGATGAACTGCCCGTGCCACATCCAGATCTTCAACATGGGGATCAAGAGCTACCGCGAGCTGCCGTACCGCATGGCCGAATTCGGCTCCTGCCACCGCAACGAGCCGTCCGGCTCGCTGCACGGCATCATGCGCGTGCGCAACTTCGTCCAGGACGATGCGCACATTTTCTGCACCGACGCCCAGATGCAGGATGAGGCGATCCGCTTTATCGACCTGCTGCAGAGCGTGTACAAGGACTTCGGTTTCGAGGAGATCCTGATCAAGCTGTCCACGCGCCCGGAAAAGCGCGTCGGCGCCGATGCGCTGTGGGACCAGGCCGAAGCCGCGCTGGCTGCCGCGCTGGACGTCAAGGGGCTGGCCTACGAGCTGCAGCCGGGCGAAGGGGCCTTCTACGGTCCGAAGATCGAATTCTCGCTGAAGGACAGCCTGGGCCGCGTCTGGCAGTGCGGGACGCTGCAGCTGGACTTCAACCTGCCGGAACGGCTGGGCGCCGAGTACGTGGACGAGGACAACACCCGCAAACACCCGGTCATGCTGCACCGGGCGATCCTCGGTTCGCTCGAACGCTTCATCGGCATCCTGATCGAGCATCACGCCGGCGCGATGCCGCTGTGGCTGGCTCCGACCCAGCTGGTGGTGATGAATATCACCGAAGCACAGGCCGAATATGCAACGGAAATTGCCGAATCGCTGAGGAAACAGGGCTTCCGCGTCGATCTTGACTTGAGAAACGAGAAGATCAGCTATAAAATCCGCGAACACAGCCTGCAAAAGTTGCCGTATCAGATCATCGTCGGTGACAAGGAAAAGGCAGGCGCTCTGGTAGCCGTGCGTGCGCGGACTGGCGAAGACCTCGGCCAGCTCCCGCTCTCCCAGTTCATCGAACGACTCAAGTCGGAACTGCTGCACTGATTTTGACGCGCGGCGGGTCATGTATTTTTTGGAGTGACGGCAATAGCTCAGGAACGCGAACCGCGGATCAACGGCGAAATTACGGCCCGTGAGATCCGCCTGCAAGGGCCCGAAGGGGAACAGCTTGGCATTCTCAGCCTCCGCGAAGCATTCGCGAAGGCAGAAGAACTTGAACTCGACCTGGTCGAGATCGCGCCCACCGCGCAACCGCCGGTGTGCAAGATCATGGACTACGGCAAGTTCAAGTATCAGGAAGCCAAGCGCAAACACGAGCAGAAGCAGAAGCAGAAACAGATCCAGGTCAAGGAAATCAAGTTCAGGCCGGGCACGGATGACGGTGACTACAACGTCAAACTGCGCAACCTGATCCGCTTCCTGACCGAAGGTGACAAGGCCAAGATCACGCTGCGCTTCCGCGGCCGTGAAATGGCTCACCAGGATATTGGCCTGGCGCTGCTCAAACGCGTCGAGGCGGATCTGGCCGAAGTGGGGATTGTCGAACAGTTCCCGCGGCTGGAAGGCCGTCAGATGGTCATGATGATCGGTCCGAAGAAGAAGTAGGACCGGCGTCAGCAGGTTTCCGAGTGCGGCGGGCATGCCCGCCGCATCTCGTTGAAAGGCGGCGCAAGCCGTACAAAAGCGTGACACAACGGTGTACAAGTGCCGCAAGGCCACCCTGTGTCGAATCTAAAAAACTCGCAGGAGTCACTTCCATGCCGAAGATGAAAACCAAGTCGAGCGCGAAAAAGCGTCTCAAGGTCCTGGGCAACGGTGGTGTGAAACGCTCGATGGCTTTCAAGCGTCACATCCTTACCAAGAAGACCACCAAGAACAAGCGCCAGTTGCGCGGTACCGTCATGGTCCACGAAACGAATATGGCCTCTGTTCGCGCCATGCTGCCCTACGCCTAAGGAGTTAAGAGATGCCTCGTGTCAAACGCGGTGTAACCGCTCGCGCCCGTCATAAAAAAGTTCTCGCGCTAGCCAAGGGCTATCGCGGCCGCCGCAAGAACGTATACCGCGTTGCCAAGCAGGCGGTGATGAAGGCCGGTCAATACGCTTACCGTGACCGTCGTCAACGCAAACGCCAGTTCCGCGCCCTGTGGATCGCCCGTATCAACGCCGCTGCGCGTGAATGCGGTCTGAGCTACAGCAAGTTCATGAACGGCCTGAAGCGGGCCGCCATCGAGATCGACCGCAAGGTGCTGGCCGACCTCGCCGTGTTCGACAAGGCTGTGTTTGCACAGCTGGTCGAAAAGGCGAAGGCAAGCCTCGTAGCCTAAGCGTCGGGACATTAAGAAGGAGGCATCTTGCCTCCTTTTTTTTATCCTGACCCGGTACGGGAACGACATTGAACAGGCGGGCGGCTGGCGAAAGCGTCGCAATCGGGGCTTTCGCCAACCGTTCGTATACGGAAATAGCCATGAATACCATTCAGACTCTGCTGGCCGAGGGCCTGGTCGCGCTGGCCGCGGTGCAGGACCTCAACGAGCTCGAGCTGGTCAAGGCCCGCTATCTCGGCAAGAGCGGCGAAATCACCGCGTTGCTGAAGCAGCTGGGCCAGATGTCGCCGGAAGAAAAGAAAACCGCGGGTGCGGCCATCAATGCCGGCAAGCAGCAGTTCGAGGCCGCGCACAACCAGCGCCGCGACGAACTGAACGCGGCCCGGCTCGCACAGCAGCTGGCCGCCGAAGCACTCGACGTGACGCTGCCGGGGCGCGGCGCCGGCCTGGGCGGCCTGCACCCGGTCACGCTGACGCTGGAACGCATCGCGACCCTGTTCCGCTCGATGGGCTTCGAGATTGCCGACGGCCCGGAGATTGAAACCGACTTCTACAACTTCCAGGCGCTGAACATTCCGGAAAACCATCCGGCGCGGGCCATGGCGGACACCTTCTACGTCGAGGGCGGTGACGTGCTGCGCACGCATACCTCGCCGATCCAGGCCCGTTTCATGCTGAACAACGCGCCGCCGATCAAGATTATCGCGCCGGGCCGGGTCTATCGCGTCGACTCCGATGCCACCCACTCGCCGATGTTCCACCAGATGGAAGGTCTGTGGGTTGACGAGGGCGTCAGTTTTGCCGACCTGAAGGCGACCATGACCGACTTCCTGCGCCGCTTCTTCGAGAGCGACGACCTGCAGGTGCGCTTCCGTCCAAGCTTTTTCCCGTTTACCGAACCGTCGGCCGAGATCGACGTGCTGGGCAAGAACGGCTGGCTGGAGGTGGGCGGCTGCGGGATGGTGCATCCGAACGTGCTGAAAAACGTCAATATCGACGCGGAAAAGTACACCGGCTTTGCCTTCGGCATCGGGCTGGACCGTTTTGCCATGTTGCGCTACGGCGTGACCGACCTGCGGCTCTTCTTCGAGAACGATCTCAATTTCCTCAAGCAGTTCAACTGATCGCAGCGGAGCCTGAACATGAAATTCTCTGAAATCTGGCTGCGCGACTGGGTCAACCCGGCGCTGGATACGGAACAACTGAGCCATCTGCTGACCATGGCCGGTCTCGAGGTCGAAAGCGTCGAGCCGGCCGCGCCGCGTTTCTCCGGCGTCGTGGTCGCCGAGGTCAAGAGCGTGCGCAAGCACGAGAATGCCGATCGCCTGCGGGTGACCGAAGTCGACGTCGGCAACGGCGAACGGGTGCAGATCGTCTGCGGCGCGCCGAATGTGGCCGAAGGCCTGAAGGTGCCGTGCGCGCTGTCCGGTGCCGTGCTGCCGGGTGATTTCCGCATCAAGCCGACCAAAATGCGTGGCGTCGAGTCGAACGGCATGCTGTGCTCGGGCAAGGAACTTGGCGTGCCCGACGACGTCGACGGCCTGCTGGTCCTGCCGGCCGACGCGCCGGTGGGGGCGGATATCCGCGATTACCTGCAACTTGACGATGCCACCTTCGAACTGAAGATCACCCCGAACCGGGCCGACTGCCTGAGCCTGCGCGGCATTGCACGTGAAGTCGCCGCGCTGACCCGCGCTGCACTGAACGAGCCGACGATCACTGCCGTTGCGCCGGCGATCGACGACACGCTGCCGGTGACGGTGGATGCCACCGCGGCCTGCCCGCGTTACATCGGTCGCGTGATCCGCGGTGTCGACGCCCGCGCCGCCACGCCGGCCTGGATGCGCCAGCGTCTGGAACGAGCCGGGCTGCGCAGCATCTCCGCCGTGGTCGACGTGACCAACTATGTGTTGCTCGAACTCGGCCAGCCGCTGCATGCCTTCGACCTTGGCAAGCTTGCCGGCAACATCCATGTGCGCATGGCGCAGCCTGGTGAAACGCTGGCACTGCTGAACGGCAAGACCATCGATCTCGACCCGGACATGCTGGTGATCACCAGCGGTGACAAGGCCGTTGCGCTGGCCGGGATCATGGGCGGCGCCAACAGCGAAGTGGATGACACCACTGTCGACGTGTTCCTCGAGTCGGCATTCTTCTCGCCCGAAGCCATTGCCGGCCGCGCGCGCAAGCTGACGCTGAACTCCGATGCGTCGTTCCGCTACGAGCGCGGTGTCGACTATGCCCTGCAGCGCGATGCGATCGAACGCGCCTCGGCGCTGATCCTGTCGATCTGCGGTGGTCAGGCCGGCCCGCTGGGCGAGGCCGTGTCCACCCTGCCGGTCAAGCCGGCGGTGCAGGTGCGGACGGCCCGGGTCAACAAGGTGCTCGGCATCACGCTGTCGCAGCAGGAGATTGGTGCGATCCTGACCGGACTCGGCTTTGAGACGGTCGAAGTCGACGCGGGGTTCAGTGTGACCCCGCCGAGCTTCCGCTTCGATATCGAGATCGAGGAAGACCTGATCGAGGAAATCGCCCGCGTCCATGGCTACGAGAACGTGCCGGCCGATGCGCCGCGTGCCCGGCTGGCCATGCTGCCGCTGCCGGAAACCGCCACGCCGCGCCATGAGCTGCGCCGGCGTGTCGCCTGCCGCGACTACCAGGAAATCGTCAGCTACGCGTTTGTCGATGCGCAGTGGGAAGCCGACCTGGGCGGCAATGCCAATCCGGTGACGCTGATCAATCCGATCGCCAGCCAGATGAGCGTCATGCGTTCGACACTGTTCGGCGGGCTGATCGATACCCTGGTGTCGAACCTGAACCGCAAGCAGTCGCGGGTGCGGGTGTTCGAGATCGCCCGGGTATTCCTGAAGCAGGCGGACGGCAGCGTGCAGCAGCCGGAACGGCTGGCCGGTCTGGCCTTCGGTTCGCGCTACCCGGAACAGTGGGGCGTCAGTGGCGAGCGGGTCGATTTCCATGACGTGAAGGCTGACGTGGAGGCGCTGCTGGCGCCGCGCGCGGCGGTATACCGTGCCGGCCAGCATCCGGCACTGCATCCGGGCCGCACGGCGGACATCCTGATCGACGGCAAGCGGGTCGGCGTGATCGGCGAGCTGCACCCGGCCTGGGTTCACAAGTACGACCTGCCGGCCGCGCCGGTGCTGTTCGAGCTCGATTTCGACACCCTGGCCACACGCAGCGGCATCGAAGCCCGGCCGGTCAGCAAGTTCCAGCCGGTGCGCCGCGACCTGGCGCTGGTGGTCGACGAAGCCGTGTCGCACGATGCGCTCCGCGACGCGCTGCTGGCTGCTGCGCCTGAGGCCGTTTACGCGGTGTCGCTGTTCGACATCTACCGTGGCAAGGGCATCGAGGACGGGAAAAAGAGCCTTGCATTCAAGGTGTTAATGCAGGATACTAGCCGCACATTAACCGATGAAGACGTTGAATCGGCGATCAGGCGGATGGTGGAAGCCGTTAGCGCCGGGCTGAATGCAAAGCTTCGTCTCTGAGGCCGGAGCCGGTCGTTGATGTCAGGTCATGACGCCGCGTAACCCGCGGCGTCTTCAGTTATCGTGAATAAATAAAAATCAAGTCAAGAGTCGTTAAGGGGATGTCATGACGCTGACCAAGGCAGAGCTTGCCGATTTGCTGTTCGACAGGGTGGGCCTCAGCAAGCGGGAGTCCAAGGACATGGTTGAATCCTTCTTTGAGGAAATCCGTGGCGCGCTGGAAGAGGGCGACTCGGTCAAGCTGTCCGGCTTCGGCAATTTCCAGTTGCGTGACAAGCCGCAACGCCCGGGGCGCAACCCCAAGACCGGCGAGGAAATCCCGATTACTGCCCGCCGCGTCGTCACCTTCCACGCCAGCCAGAAGCTCAAGGGGATGGTCGAGGCGCACTATGCCGTACGCAGCCTCTGACATGCCGGCGCTGCCGACCGCGCGTTATTTCAGTGTCGACGAGGCCGCGCGCCTGGTCGGCGTCGCACCGCACGTGCTGCGCAGCTGGGAAGCCGAGTTTGCGTCGGCGCTGCCGAGCGCCGTCCAGCGCCGGCACTACCGGCGCGAGGAAGTACTGGCGGCCAGGCAGATCCATGCCCGGCTGCGGGCGCAGGCCCTGCGCGGCGGTGACGCCGGACTGGCGGCCGCGCGGGCGCTGGATGCACCGCAGCCGCTGTCGGTCGACGAGCTGCGCACCGAGCTGACCCGGATCCGCGAGACGCTGTCATTGGACTTTGACGAGTGACCCCGGCATTGGTATAGTTCGCACCCTGAGTCGGGGCGTGGCGCAGCCTGGTAGCGCACTTGCATGGGGTGCAAGGGGTCGCGAGTTCGAATCCCGCCGCCCCGACCAACGAATTTGCAGTTGCTTCAAACAGCAGGGCCAGCCTTCGGGCTGGCCTTTTTGTTTTGGGTTCCCGATCAGTCCCGGCGGTCAGTCCGGGTCCTGCTCCCGGTTTACCCGCGCGGCAGGCTTTTCCATGGCGGCCAGTGGCCGGGGCGAGGGCGGGCGATTCCCGCCGATCGCGAAAAAATGACGCTCCGCCGCAAAAGCGCCTATGCTGTCCACACATCGTTGCCCGCCATGCACATCGGGCCATGGCAATGATCGCAGGGACGCACCTGCAACAGTGTCATAGTGGGACCGGCCCTGCCTGGCGGCGCCCACGAGGAAAATATCATGGCAAAAGGTCAGAAGCACGGTAACAAGGAAGCCAAGAAACCCAAGAAGGTCAAGGTCGCCGTCGTGGCGCCGCAATCGACTTTCCTGCCACCGAAGCCAAGCGGAACATCGACCGGTCATTGATCCGGTTTCGTTCCATTGAAAAAGCCGCCGTTCAGGCGGCTTTCGCGTTTCTGGCGTTTGCGGGCATCCGGACGGAAAACGCCCTGCCGGTATTGAGCCGCCTGGGACTCAAGTGTGTCTGTCCAACGCCTTGATGGAATGCGACCCCAAGCGGCTCAATACTGGCAGGGCGAATACCCTCGATAGTGTAAGTCTGCGCGGGGAGGCCCCGGGGGACAAGCCGGTATGGCATTTTTTTTGCGGCGCATCAAGACACGAGCGTTGTGCCGCCTGCGGGGCGGGGTGAAATTTTGTCTGTTGGTGTCGCTTGCCGGAGGCATGCCATCCATTTGATGCGGCACGGAATTCCATGCCGTTCGGCATTCCGGATCAGTAGAAATACGGATTGCGCCGCTGGCGATAAAGCACTAAAACCCTTGAGCCGGCCATTGCCGGCCTTGTTTCTGCCGGCTTGTGCCTGATTCCCCGCTTTGTTGATCATACAAGCCTCCTGAGGATCCTATGCGTGTTTCCTGGCTTCGGGCCTCGCTGCGCACACGCCTGGTCGTACTCGGTCTGATGGTCAACCTGACACTGGCCGGTATGCTGACCGCCGTGGCGCTGCTGTCCTGGCAATCCCTGCTGCAGCAAGACTTGCACGCGCGCGGCGATGCAATCAGCGGCCTGCTGGACAGCGGGCTTGCCGCCCTGCTGGCGAAAGGCGATCACTTCGGCATTTATCGCTTTGCCGAATCCGGGGTGGGAAGCCGGTCCATCTCTTTCCTGGTCGTGCGCGATGCCGCCGGCCATGTCCTCGTTCATACCGCTCCCGACGATCGCAGTGCGCAGCTGGCGCCGATGCCGGTGCCGGATACCCTGTACAAGCTGTGGCAGGCCGGGCCGGTGCTGGCGCTGAACCGCGACATCCACTACGACGGTCGCAAGGTGGGCAGCGTGCAGTTCGGCCTGCCGCTGGAGGATATCCGCACCACATTTTACGGGCTGCTGCTGCGCTGCCTGGCCATCTCCAGCCTGGGCGTGGTCGGCCTGCTGCTGCTGCAGCATCTGCTGCGCTGCTGGATCAGCGAGCCGATCGAAGGCCTTGTGCTGGCGGCAAAGCGGATGGCACGCGGAGAGAGTGGCGGCCTGCTGCCGCGCAGCGGGCCACCGGAAGTGATGGCGCTGAGCGAGAGCTTTGCCCGGATGCGCGAGTCACTGGACGAGCGCATGGCCAGCATGCGCATCCAGCAGGACACGCTGAATGCCATCGCCGACCATACCTATGCATGGGAGCTGTGGTTCGACCCGCAGGGCAGGGTGGTGTGGGTCAATCCGTCGGTCGAGCGCATTACCGGGCATACCGTCGAGCAGTGCCTGCAATCGGAACGCTATCTGCTGGACATGGTCAGTGACATCGACCGCGACCGGGTGTCCTGTGCGCTGCGCACCTCGCTGGCCGATCGCAAGCCGGGCCAGGGCTTCCAGTTCCGGGTCCGGCACAAGAGCGGCGCCAATCTGTGGGTGCTGGCCAGCTGGACGCCGATCTTTGCCGCCGAGGGCCAGTATCTCGGCATCCGCGTCAGCCTGCTGGACTGTACCGAAAGCCTGGAAAACCGCCGCGCCCTCGAACAGGCGGTCAGCCGGCTGCGTGTCGAGCAGTTGCGGGCAAGCCAGCATCTGCGCGATGCCCAGCGCGAGCGGGCCATGCTGGATACGCTGCTGGCCTCGCTGTACATCGGTCTGGTGTTCGTCGATGGTGAACGGCGGGTGCTGTACGCGAATCCGCTGTTCTCCCAGTTCTGGGGCCTGCCGCAGCTGGATGAACTGGCCGGGCATGTGCTGGAGGAGTTCCTGCCATCGCTGGCCGAGCTGCTGCACGGTCACAGTGGCGAGGTCGAACTGAAGCTTGACGATGGTCGCATCGTGCTGGTCCGCCTGTCACCGATCGAAGGTGATGGAGACAGTGGCAGCCTGCTGCTGTGCGAAGACGTGACGGCGGCCCGGGCCAGTGCCGAGCAACTCGTGTTCCTTGCCGAACGCGATACCCTGACCGGCATTTTCAACCGCCGCCGCTTCCAGCTGGAAATCGAGCGCATGGTCAAGCAGTCGGAACGCAGCCAGCGCTCCATGGCGCTGCTGACCTTCGACCTCAACGACTTCAAGCTGGTCAACGACAACCACGGCCATGCTGCCGGCGACATGGTGCTGATCGACATCGCCCGGGTGATCAATCGCACCATCCGCCAGAGCGAGCTGTTCTGCCGGCTGGGGGGCGACGAGTTCGCCGTCCTGCTGCCGGAAGCCGATGTGTTCGATGCCAGCATGCTGGCCGGTCGCATTGACCAGCATATCCGCGAGATCGCCTTCGATTTTTCCGGTATCGAGCGGCGGGTCTCGGCGTCGATCGGCATCGCGATCTTCCCCGATCATGCCGCCACGGCCGACGAACTGGTCGCCGCCGCCGATGCCGCGATGTATGACGCCAAGAAGGATGACGAGAATGGATGCTGGCGAATCTTCGACGGTGCCACCATGCAGGCCTCGCTGACGTTCCGCCCCCCGCACAAGCATGATTACGACGGCCGCAACGAGCCGACCGTCATCGTCTGAACACGGATACACCGCCCCTTTCACGCCGTTTCTTCTGCCGCCGGCTCTCTGCCGGCCCGGCCCTGCTGCGCAAGGACGGGCCAATTGAAGGCATAATGGTGGCGGGATCCCGTCCGGGTGTGCGTAGCGCACGGGAGGGTGTCCCGCGGCGAGGTAATTCCTCCCTGACCGCATTTTTGTCACACAACGGTATTACCGTGCGTAAAGGAAAGTCATGGCACGCATGATTCATTGCATCAAACTCGGTCGCGAAGCTGAAGGACTCGAGTTTCCGCCGCTGCCCGGCGAACTGGGCAAGAAAATCTACGAGCAGGTCTCCAAAGAAGCCTGGCAGGCCTGGCTCAAGCACCAGACCATGCTGATCAACGAGAATCGCCTGAGTCTCGCCGATCCGCGTGCGCGTCAGTATCTGACCCAGCAACTGCAGAATTACTTCTTCGGCGCCGGTGCGGACATGCCGAACGGCTTCGTGCCGCCGAGCGCCTGACCGGCGTCTTCCGCCCGGACCGGGCGGAGGCGACTGCGTGAACACGTGTGCCGGAGAGTGACGGCGGCCGGCCGGAGGGTCCCGCCGTCACGACGAATACGATTGTGAACAGGAACAAGAATGGGCGCCACAGCCGATACGCTACTCAACCGGGAACTCGGACTCATCGAATTCAACCGCCGTGTGCTGGCGCAAGCGGAGGATGAAACGCTCCCGCTGCTGGAGCGGCTGAAGTTCCTCTGTATCGTATCGTCCAATCTGGACGAGTTCTTCGAGGTCCGGGTGGCCTGGCTGAAGGACAACGTCCAGCACAACCCGAACCGGATCCTGGCGGACGGTTCGACGCCGGGACAGGCGCTGGCCAAGGTGGCGACTGCCGCCCGCGAGCTGATCCGTCGCCAGTACGATGTGCTGCGCGCCAATGTGCTGCCGGCCCTGCGCAGTGCCGGCGTGGTGTTTCTGCGTCGCGCCGAATGGAGCGTCGAGCAGCGCGCGTGGATTCGCGACTATTTCCTGCGCGAAGTGCTGCCGGTGCTGACACCGATCGGGCTCGATCCGTCACACCCGTTTCCGAAACTGCTGAACAAGAGTCTGAACTTTGCCATCGAGCTGGAAGGGCGCGACGCGTTCGGCCGCAATTCCGGCATTGCCATTGTTCAGGCACCGCGCATCCTGCCGCGGGTCATCAAGCTGCCGGAAGTGATTTCCGGCCCGCACCAGTTCGTTTTCCTGTCGTCGATCGTGCACGAGCATATCGACGAGCTGTTTGCCGGCATGACGGTCAAGGGCTTCTACCAGTTCCGCGTGACCCGCAACAGCGAACTGACGGTTGAGGAAGAAGAACTCAAGAACCTGCGCACTGCACTGCAGGGCGAATTGCGTCAGCGCCAGTATGGCGATGCCGTCCGGCTGGAGATCGCCGACAACTGCCCTGCGCACATGGAAGATTACCTGCTGGCGCAGTTCACGCTGCAGCGCGACGACGTGTTCCGCGTCGACGGCCCGGTCAATCTGGTACGGCTGATGCAGGTACCGGACATGGTTGACGTGCCGGCGCTGAAATTCCGTCCGTTCGTGCCGGCCTTGCCGTCACTGCTGGCGAAGAAGGCGACGCTGTTCGAAGCCATGCGCAAGCAGGACATCCTGCTGCACCATCCGTTCCAGTCGTTCCAGCCGGTGATCGACCTGCTGAATCTCGGGGCCACCGATCCGCAGGTGGTCGCCATCAAGATGACCGTCTACCGTACCGGTACCGATTCGGTGCTGATGGAGTCGCTGATTGCCGCCGCCCGCGCCGGCAAGCAGGTGACGGTCATTGTCGAACTGATGGCCCGCTTCGACGAAGAAGCCAACATCAGCTGGGCGCAGCGGCTGGAAGATGCCGGGGCGCACGTGGTCTACGGCGTCTACGGCTACAAGGTGCACGCCAAGATGCTGATGGTCGTGCGCCGCGAGGAGGGGCAGCTGCGGCGCTATGTGCATCTCGGTACCGGCAACTACCATCCGCGCACCGCGCGCATGTATACCGACTTCGGCCTGCTGACCTGCAACGACGATATCGCCAGCGACGTCAACGACCTGTTCGTGCAGATTACCGGCCTGGGGCGCGCCAGCAAGCTCAAGCATCTGCTGAGTTCGCCCTTCACGCTGCTGCCCGGCATGGTCGAGCGCATCCGCGCCGAGGCCGAACACGCGAAGGCCGGCAAGCCGGCGCGCATCATTGCCAAGATGAATGCGCTGCTGGAAGGCGAGATCATCGGCGAGCTGTACGCGGCCAGTCAGGCCGGGGTGAAGATCCAGCTGATCGTGCGCGGCGTCTGCGCGCTGAAGCCCGGCGTGCCCGGGCTGTCGGAAAACATCACCGTGCGTTCCATCATCGGCCGCTTCCTCGAGCACAGCCGGGTGTTCTATTACCTGAACGGTGGCAACGAAGACCTGTTCATTTCCAGCGCCGACTGGATGGGACGCAACTTCTTCCGTCGCATCGAGACCTGCGTGCCGATCCTCGACAAGAAGATCAAGCAGCGCATCATCCGCGAAGGCCTGAAGCCCTATCTGGCCGACAACGGCAATGCCTGGGAAATGAGTGCGGACGGCAGCTATCGCCATCGCACCACGCGCGGCCAGCCGCGCATCGCCCAGGAATCACTGCTGGCGGAGCTGACGGTCGCCAGCCGGGCCATCAAGCGCTGATGGAGATGCTCTGGCTCGGCTGGCTGGCCGGTCTGGTCCTGATCGGGCTGGGACTGGCCGGCTGTCTGCTGCCGGCGCTGCCCGGTCTGCCGCTGGTGTTCCTTGGCGGGCTGGCCATCGCCTGGGCCGGCGATTTCCGGCAGATCGGCTCAACCACGCTGATCGTGACCGCCGTGCTGGCCGCACTGGGCATGATGGCCGACTTCCTGGCCGGCACCCTCGGCGCCAGGGCATTCGGTGCCAGCGGCAAGGCGGTCTGGGGTGCGCTGCTCGGCAGCATGATCGGGCTGTTCTTCGGCCTGCCCGGGCTGCTGCTCGGGCCACTGCTGGGGGCTGCCATCGGCGAATGGCTGGCGCGCCGCGACGCCTATCAGGCCGGCAAGGTCGGGCTGGCGACGCTGGTCGGGCTGGTGATCGGTACGGCGGCCAAGATCGGTGCTGCGCTGGCGATGATCGGCGCGCTGGGCATTGCGTTGCTGTTCTGAGCCGCTCGTGGCGGATCGCTGCGCTGGTCGATGACGCCCGTCCCCGGCGCCGGGTTCCTATAATCCGCTCATGGTGGTCAGGGATTGTCGTGCCGGAAGGAGCGTGCCATGGTCAGACCCTCTCGCGCTGCCCGTCTGCCGTCCCGGATTGTCGGCAAGCCCTGCGTGGGGCTGCAAGGGCAGTTGCTCGACTGGCTCGATGACTCGACGCCGTACTACCACCTGGGCCACGGCGCACGCAGTTTCAACCCGGTCAGCCAGCGTTTTGTCAGCATGGACCCGTACAGCCCGTTTGCCGGTGGCGGCGACAATCCCTATGCCTTTTGCCTCGGCGACCCGGTCAATCGCAGTGATCCGTCCGGTTATGTCAGTCAGCTGGGGGGCTGGACCATCCTGCTGGGCGCGCTTGGCATCATGCTGTCGCTGGTGTCACTGGGCGTGGCGCTACCCGCTTTCGGGCTGGTGACCGGTGCCATCAGCGGATTGTCCTGTGTGGTGTCGATGACGGGGAGCGCGCTCGGCATTGCTGCCGCGCTGATGGAAAACCACGAACCGGTGCTGGCATGCAAGATGGGGGACGTGGCCAACTGGCTGAGCATGGCCGGCGCAGTCATCGCCGTTTTCGGCGTGGGGGTCGTGCTGTGGCAGCGGCTGGCCTCGCGTGGATTTATCAGTGGATCCATCAGCGGCAAGAGCGCCGTCGTTTTCGACCGGCGGGGCCGTCCGGAATTCCTGTTCGCCGAGCGCTATCGCAATGGCTCATTGCTCGCCATGCACGGAAACCGGGAAGGGATGCTGTACGGGCCGGGTCAGGGGTGGCTGCCCGCCCGCAAATGGGGGCTGCAGCTGCGCTCGAGTCTGTTGTACCAGTCGAGCAATCGCAGCGGGCCGCTGTATCTGATGGCCTGCCATGCCGGCCGGCAGCCAGCCTCCGGGCTGGCCAATGCCCAGATACTGTCCAGTGTGCTGGACAGGAATGTCATTGCAGCCAGAAACGTGGTTTCGGTCGGCTGGGATTCAGGAACTACCCTGGGGCGCGCCCTGTTCGGGATGAAGGGAATGGGTACCCATCACCGGACGCTGCATTTCTTCGACCTGTATCACCAGCCGTTCCGTACCTTCACGCCATTCACCTAGCGGACCCCGCGCCGGTGTCAGCCATCACTCAGCACGCGGATATGCGCGGCGACGCTGCGACCGAGCGGCGACAGCTCGTAGCCGCCTTCCAGCACCGACACGATGCGCCCTTCGCAATGTTCGGCGGCAAAGCGCATCAGCTCGCGCGTGACCCACTCGTAGTCGGCCTCCACCAGCCCCATCGAACCCATGTCGTCCTCGCGGTGGGCATCGAAGCCGGCCGAGATGAAGATCATCTGCGGATCGAACGCAGTCAGCCGTGGCCACCACTGCTCCTGGACCACCTTGCGGAAGTCGGCGCCGCTGCTGCCGGCCTTCATCGGCACATTGACCATGTTCTCGCCCAGCGGCGCATCGCCACAGTACGGGAAGAACGGGTGCTGGAAGATCGAGCACATCAGCACGTGCGGATCGTCGCGGAAGATTTCCTCGGTGCCGTTGCCGTGATGCACGTCGAAATCGATGATGGCAATGCGCTCCAGTCCGTGACGGAACTGGGCGTGGCGGACGCCGACGGCGAGGTTGTTGTAGTAACAGAAGCCCATGGCCTTTGCCGACTCGGCATGGTGGCCGGGCGGGCGGATGGCGCAGAACGCATTGGGCGCCTGGTGGCTGCAGACCAGGTCCACGGCACGCACCACGGCGCCGGCCGCACGCTTGGCGGCGATCAGCGTGCCGGGCGACATGGCGGTGTCGGAGTCCAGCCGGAACGTGCCGGCCAGCGGCAGGCTCATCTCCAGGTATTCAAGGTAGCGCGGCGCATGCACGCGCGCGAGCTGTTCATCGCTTACGACCGGCGCTTCGACTTCAGTCAGGAAATCGAACAGTTGCGACGCGATCAGTTGATCGCGAATCGCCACCAGACGGGCAGGGCATTCGGGGTGTCCTTCGCCAACGTTGTGCTGCATGCAGTCGTTGTGCGAGACATAGGCGGTGAGCCCTGGCGCAAACTTTTGCTTAAGCCAGTCGAACAAGGCCGTCTCCTCTATGGTTTTGTCATCGGCTGTCCGTCAAAAGTGTGCGCTGTGGCCGGGCTATTTGCAATGCGCGCCAGCGATTCAAATGACATTTTTTTGATATTGCCCAAAGAAGGCGGGCAGGGCGGGGAGAGGGGAGCGACCGGCGGCAGAAACGAAAAAAGCCAACCGAATCATCGGTTGGCTTCTTTCGCGGATTTGGTGCCCAGGAGAAGACTCGAACTTCCACAGTGTTGCCACCGCTAGGACCTGAACCTAGTGCGTCTACCAATTCCGCCACCTGGGCAATTTCATTCGGGATTTTTTTGCTGTGACTCGTTAGAATCACGGCAAGCGCGGGTATTTAGCTGGTGCCCAGGAGAAGACTCGAACTTCCACAGTGTTGCCACCGCTAGGACCTGAACCTAGTGCGTCTACCAATTCCGCCACCTGGGCCCGCGCTTCTTTGCGACTTGGTGTCGCTCCGAATGAGACGCGAATTATAAGCACCTCTCAGAGGCTGTCAATGGTACGAAAGAAAAAAATTATCAAATCATCACTGCGCGAGCAGGATCCGCACCTGGATCGGGAAAAGCAGAAGTACGATAACCCGTTGCCCAGTAGGGAGTTTTTGCTCGAAATCCTCCAGAAAGAGGGGGCGCCCATGACTGCAGAAGAATTGGGGCGTCTGCTCGATATTCGTGACGATGAATGGACATTCTTCACCCGTCGCCTGCGTGCGATGGAGCGCGAAGGCGAAGTTGTCGTCAATCGCAAGGGCGCGGTCTGCATTGCGGACAAGCTGGATCTGATCCGGGCGACGCTGATCGGCCATCGTGACGGCTTCGGTTTTGCCCGGCCCGAAGATGGCGGTTCCGACCTGTTCCTGTCGGAACGCGAGATGCGCAAGGCGCTGCATGGCGACCGGGTCATGGTGCGCGAGAGCGGGACCGACCGTCGTGGCCGCCGCGAGGGCACCATCGTCGAAGTGATCGACCGGGTGAACACCACCCTGGTCGGCCGCCTGCACCGCGAACGCGGCGTGCTGCTGGTCGTGCCCGAGGACCGGCGCATCAACCAGGACCTGCTGATCGAGCAGGATGGCGATGCCGGCGCCGAGCCGGGCCAGGTGGTGGTGGCCGAGATCGTGGTGCCGCCGACCCGCTACGCGCAGCCGATCGGCCGCGTGCGCGAGATCCTCGGCAACTATGCCGACCCGGGCATGGAGATCGAGATTGCGCTGCGCAAGCATGCGCTGCCGTATCGCTTCCCCGATGAGGCCGTGGCCCAGGCCAAGGACACGCCGAAGAAAGTCCGCAAAAAAGACCACAAGGACCGGGTCGACCTGCGTGACCTGCCGCTGGTAACCATCGACGGGGAAACCGCACGCGACTTCGACGATGCGGTCTATGCAGAGAAGGCCGGCAAGGGCTGGCGGCTGATCGTGGCGATTGCCGACGTCAGCCACTATGTCGAGCCCGGCGATGCGCTGGACGTGTCCGCCTATGAGCGCGGCAACTCGGTCTATTTCCCGCGCCGGGTGATTCCGATGCTGCCGGAAGCGCTCAGCAACGGCATCTGCTCGCTGAACCCGGATGTCGAGCGCCTGTGCATGGTGTGCGACATGCAGGTAACGCCGAAGGGCGAGGTCAAGCGCTACCAGTTCTATCCGGCTGTCATGCAGTCCAAGGCCCGCCTGACCTACAACCAGGTCTGGGACTGGATCGAAAGCGGTGTCGAGCATCCGCTGAAAAAGCAGATCGATACGCTGTATGCCCTGTTCCAGGCATTCCGTGATACGCGTGCGCAGCGCGGCGCGATCGACTTTGACACGGTCGAGACGCAGATGGTGTTCAACGATGACGGCAAGATCGACCGCATCGTGCCGGTGGTCCGCAACGAGGCGCACAAGCTGATCGAGGAATGCATGCTGGCGGCCAACGTCTGCTCGGCCGACTTCCTGCTCAAGCACAAGCAGCCGTGCCTGTACCGCGTGCATGAAGGGCCGACGCCGGAGAAGCTGGAGAACCTGCGCAACTTCCTGCGCCTGTCCGGGCTGAGCCTGGGCGGCGGCGACAAGCCGGGCGCCAAGGACTATGCGCTGCTGGCCGAACAGATCAAGGGACGCCCGGACAGCCCGGTGCTGCAGACCATGCTGCTGCGCAGCCTGCAGCAGGCGGTCTATACGCCGGACAACCTGGGTCACTTCGGTCTGGCATTCGAGGCCTATACCCACTTCACCAGCCCGATCCGTCGTTACCCCGACCTGCTGGTTCATCGTTCGATCAAGGCCGTGCTGCAGGACAAGAAGTACAAGCCGGTGCAGAAGTGGGCGATTCTCGGCCAGCATTGCTCGACCACCGAGCGGCGTGCCGATGAGGCGACCCGCGACGTCGAGAGCTGGCTGAAGTGCTACTACATGCGCGACAAGGTCGGCAGCGTGTTTACCGGCACCATCAGCGCGGTGACCGCGTTCGGCATCTTCGTGCTGCTGAAGGACGTTTACGTCGAAGGTCTGCTGCACATCTCCGAACTGGGGCGTGATTACTTCCACTACCGGCAGGACATCCAGTCCATCGTCGGCGAGAAGAGCGGCGTGCGCTATGCGCTCGGCGATCCGATCACGGTGAAGGTGGCGCGCGCCGATCTGGAAAGCGCGCAGATCGACTTCGTGCTGGCGCCCCAGGAACGCAATGGCAATGGAAACGGCAACGGCAAGCCGTCCAGGGGTGACACGCCGTCGTCGGCCAGGGCTGCGCCGGTCGTCGCGCGTGAGCCTGCTACCGGCAAGCCTGGGCGCGAGCGCCAGGGCAAGCAGAAACAGATGGCGGCGAAACCGGCCCCCGTGTCCAGGCCCGCTCCGGTGCCACCGGCCCCCGCCAAGGCTGCGCCGGTGACTCAGGCCAAGGCTGCGCCAGTGACACCGGCCAAGGCTGCGCCAGCTCCCGCGACCAGACCGGCCCGGCAGGCCACGCCAGCGGCGAAGCCCGCGCCGGCACCGGTCACGCCGAAGCCGGCTGTTGCCAAGCCAGCAGTCAAGGCCACACCGGCCGCAGCGCCGGTCAGGACCAAGGCAGCTGACGCTGCACCGACCGCTACCCGTGCCAAGCGTGGTGGCACCGGCCAGCGCGCGGCCTTGCTGTCGGCCCCGGTGGTGCCGTCGACGGGCGAGCCTGCCCGTCCGGAAACGCCGGCCGCTGCCGACGCCGCAAAGCCGGCGCCACGCAGTCGCAAGCCGGCCACGCCGCCTGCCGCCGCTCCGGCGACGGAGACGCCGCCAGCCAGGCCTGCACGGGCGCCGCGCACGCGTACGGCCCAACCGGCCACGCCGCCGGCCGATGCTGCACCGGCCGAGCCGGCAGCCAAGCCGCCGCGCTCACGGACCCGCCGCAAGGCAGGTTGACCGTGTAAGCCGATCGAACAGACCCTGCCACAAGGCAGGGTCTGTTTGTTTGGGCGTTTTCTCCACGCGCGTCCCGTGCCATGATCTCCAGCCAAACCCTTCACCCTCAGCGAGCTTCGCCATGACTGCCCCTGCCGCCCTGACCGCCCTGTTTGGCGACCGATGCCGGACCGATGCCGATACCCTGACCGAATACGGCCGGGACTGGACCCGCTATACCGAGCCGGCCGCGTCGGCGGTGGTGTTCCCGACCTCGCGCGATGAACTGGTCGAGCTGGTGAAACTGGCCAATCGCGACCGGCTGGCCCTGGTGCCGTCCGGCGGCCGGACCGGCCTGTCCGGCGGCGCATGCGCCACGGCGGGCGAGGTGGTGGTCTCGATGGAAAAGATGGACCGGCTGCTCGATTTCAACCAGACCGACCGGCTGATCACGGTCGAGGCCGGCATGGTGACCGAGGTGCTGCAGCAGCACGCGCTGGAACGGGAGCTGTACTTCCCGGTCGATTTCGCCTCGCGCGGTTCGAGCCGGATCGGCGGCAATATCGCCACCAATGCCGGCGGCATCAAGGTGGTGCGCTACGGCATGTTCCGCGACTGGGTTGCCGGACTGACCGTGGTCACCGGTGCCGGCGAAGTGCTGGAACTGAACCACGGGCTGGAAAAGAACAATACCGGCTATGACTTCCGCCATCTGTTCGTTGGCAGTGAAGGCACACTGGGCTTTGTCGTTGATGCCACGCTGAAGCTGGCGCGGCGGCCAAAGGAACTGGCGGTGATGCTGCTGGCCGTACCGCAGCTCAGCGATGTGATGGAGGTCTTCAACCGGTTCCGCCGCGATATTGACCTGTCCGCATTCGAGTTTTTCTCCGACCAGGCGCTGCGTCATGTCGAGGCACGCGGGCTGGTGGCCAGCCCGTTTGCCGAGCGTGAGAACTACTACGTGGTGCTGGAGTTCGAGCGGATTGCCGACAGTGCGGAAACCATGGCGCTGGACGCATTCGAGTCACTGCTGGAAAACGGTTTCGTCACCGATGGCGTGCTGGCGCAGTCGGAAACCCAGGCCGCACAGCTGTGGCGCCTGCGCGAGGACATCAGCGAGTCGATCACGCCGCGCACGCCGTACAAGAACGACATTGCCGTGCGCCCGTCGCAGGTGCCGGCGTTCGTGGCTGAACTCGATGCGCTGCTGGCCCGGGAGTACCCGGATTTCGAGGTAGTCTGGTTCGGGCATATCGGTGACGGCAATCTGCACATCAATGTGCTGCGCCCGCTGGACATGGACATTGCCGCGTTCAAGTCCGCCTGCGAGCAGGTCAATACCCGGGTGTTCGGGCTGCTGCGGCGCTACCGGGGCAGCATGTCGGCCGAGCATGGTGTCGGGCTGCTGAAACGGCAGTACCTGGGCATCAGCCGCAGCGAGGCCGAAATTGCGCTGATGCGGCGGGTCAAGGCCGCATTCGATCCCAACGGTGTGATGAATCCCGGCAAGCTTGTTGCCTAAATTTTGCACCGCCGGATCGATGGCGTTATGGAACAGTGACTTGCCTGAGTTGTCCACAGCTTGCCGACAGGGGAATCCACCTGGATTGGGGATGTCCACAGCCTGCCGGCCGCTGTGGACAACTCAGATGGCGCTGCGACGGCCCAGTCGTGCGGCGGCCAGATCCAGCGCCGTGCACAGCACGAAATACATCAGCCCGACGCACAGGAAAATCTCCAGCGGATAGACCATCAGCTGGTTGTTGACCTGGGTGGCGACATAGGTCAGCTCGCTGACGCCGACGATATAGGCCAGCGACGTATCCTTGATCAGCGAGATCCACTGGTTGACGAACGACGGCAGCATCATGCGCAGTGCCTGCGGCAGCACGATCAGCCGCAGCACCTGCCAGCGGGTCAGCCCGGACGACTGGCCGGCTTCCCACTGGCCGCGCGGGATGGCATGGATGCCTGCCTGCACGCCATGGGCGAGATAGGCGCCGCCGATCAGTGCCAGCGCGCACACCACGGTGCCGATTTCCGGCACGTCGAGGCCGAACACGATCGGCAGCAGGAAATACACCCAGAAAATCAGCATCAGCACCGGAATGGCGCGGAAGAAGCCGATGATGGTGCTGATCAGCACATTGAGGCCGCCCCGGCTCATGGCCAGCACAATGCCGCCGGCGATGCCGAGCAGCGATGCCGCCACCCCGGCATACGCGCTGAGCAGCAGGGTCAGCGCCATGCCGCCCAGCGGGCCATCCGGGAAATTGCCCCACAGCAGATAGTCGAAGTGATCGCCAATCACGGCCCAGTTCATCGCAGTTCTCCGGTCAGGCGACGGTTGCGGTTGCGCAGCTCGCGCGACAGCACCTCAAGCACGGCGATGATGCCGATGTAGAACAGCGTCGCCACACCGAAGGCCTGGAAGGTCTTCAGCGTTTCGGTTTCGACCTGGCGCGACGCGTACGACAGCTCGGCCAGACCGATGGCCATGGTCAGCGAGCTGTTTTTCACCACATTCATGTACTGGCCGAACAGCGGCGGCTGGGCGATGCGCAGCGCCTGCGGCAGGATGACGAAGCGCCATACCTGCCACGGTTTCAGGCCCTGCGCGGTGGCGGCCTCGAACTGGCCGCGCGCCACGCCGCGGATGCCGGCGCGGAGTTCCTCGGCGATGAACGCTGACGAATACAGCGTCAGGCCGAGCAGACCGGCGAGAAATTCGAACGATGGCCAGCCCAGCGACAGCGTGCCCAGTTGCGCCAGCACATGCGGGCTGTTGAGCCAGTTCATTGCCGCTTCCGGCAGCAGGCTGGCGGCACCGAAATACCAGAACAGCAGTTGCACCAGCAGCGGGGTATTGCGGAACAGGGTCAGCCAGGCGATGGCAGGCAGCCGCAGCAGCCACAGCGGGCTGGCGCGCAGCGCGGCGAGCACCAGGCCGAGTGCGGTGGCGGCGATGACCACCAGCAGCGACAGCCACAGGGTGACGGCGACGCCCTGGGCCAGCCAGCCGAAGTAATGGGGTTCCAGCCAGTCGATATGAAGCAGGGACGATTGCATGATGGAAAAACCGCAGAGTACCAAGCAAAAAAGCCCGACCGGCCATGTCGGCCAGTCGGGACGGAACGGGTGAGGGCAGTCGACCGGGCTGCGTTTCAGCAGGCCCGGGACTGGCGATCAGACCTTGCTGCCGATCTTGAAGTCGCCGCGCGGCAGGTAGGCCGGGCTTTTCGGGCCGAACCACTTGTCGTAGATCTTCGTCGCCTTGCCGGATTTTTCCAGATCGAGCAGCGTATCGTTGACGACCTTGACCAGACGGTCTTCGCCCTTCGGGATGCCGATGCCCTGGTATTCGCGGGTCAGCGCGAACGGCGACACCTCGAACTGCGACTTGATCTGTGCCGGCGTATTGGCCAGCAGGCCGATCAGCTTGGCGTCATCCTGGGTGATGGCCTGGACATTGCCCTGGCGAAGGGCGGCGAAGGCCAGCGGGGTGTCGTCATACGAAACCACCTTCACCGTCGGGTACTTTTCCCGCAGGGTGATTTCCTGCACCGTGCCCTTGTCGGCGCCGACGCGGACCTTCTTGATATCGTCGGGCTGCTTCAGCACGCCCTTTCTGGCGATGAACTTCTGGCCGGTGGCAAAGTACGGGATGCTGAAGTCGACCTGCTTGCTGCGCTCGTCGGTAATGGTGAAGTTGGCGGCGATCAGGTCGACCTTGTTCGACGTCAGCAGCGGAATGCGGTTGGCCGGGTTGGTCGGGCGCAGCTCCAGCTTGACGCCGAGCTTTTGCGCCAGGGCCTGGGCGACGTCGACATCGAGGCCGACGATCTGGCGGGTCTTGGCATCAATGGAACCGAACGGCGGGTTGCTGTCGAACACGCCAACCTTCAGCACACCGGCCTTCTTGATGTCGTCGAGTTTGTCGGCCTGGGCATGCCCGGCCAGCGCGGCCAGTGCAGCGGCCAGCAGCAGAATGCGGCTTTTCATCTTCAAATCCCCTTGAGCGGCTGGGCTCACGGCGGTAGCCGTAGCCCGGAAACAGGTGTTGTGCGGGTTGACATGCCTGCGTGCCGGCCATCGTCGTGATCTGCGGCGGGACGGCATCGGGATGTCATGGCGCTCATCCTACTGCCACCAGACTCAGATGAAGAAATTATATTAAATCATCTTCATATATTAAATTTATATATGCGATCCGGGCGGGAGCGAAAAATGAAAAACCCTGCCGATCGGCAGGGTTCTGACTGGCCGGGCGCGGCGGTATCAGTCGGCAACCAGCTCGGCAATGCGGCTGGCGGCTTCGGCTTCGGCCTTGGCGCGCAGCTCGTCACCCATATTCAGGCCTTCGGCGTAAACGAATTCCACCGACTTCAGACCGATAAAGCCGAGGAAATCCTTCAGGTAGCCGGTCTGGGTGTCGTGCGACGTGCCCTGATACAGGCCGCCACGGGCCGCGAATACGGTCACCGGCTTGTCGGCGAGCAGGCCGACCGGGCCGGTCGGGGTGTACTTGAAGGTCACGCCGGCACGGGCGATCCAGTCGAAATACGCCTTCAGCGTCGACGGAATGCCGAAGTTATACATCGGCACCGCCAGTACGATGGCGTCAGCGGCCTGGAGTTCGGCGACCAGTGCATCCGAACGGGCGATCAGCGCCTGCTGTTCTGCCGTGCGTTGTTCAGCCGGTGTGAAGAAGGCACCCAGCACGTTGCCGTCGATGTGCGGCAGGGCGTCGGCGGCGAGATCGCGGGTGACGACCTTCAGCTCCGGCTGCACGGCGCGCAGGGCAGTGATGTAATTGTCGGCAAGACGGGTGGATTCGCTGACCTGGCCGCGGGCACTGCTGGTGATCTTCAGGACGTTCATGATCGTTTCTCCTCGGGGAATTCGGTTGACAGTCAGGATTCTACGAGCTGCAGCGCAAGTTCATAGTGGTATGTTCTGAGTGTTTCATTCAGTTTTTCTGAATTGACGTACCATGTCACTGGTCTGCTAAAAACACGACATCAAACAGATACGGGAATCAGGGATGCTGAAGGAATTCAAGGAATTTGCCATGCGTGGCAATGTCATCGACCTGGCGGTCGGTGTGGTGATCGGTGGCGCGTTCGGTTCCATCGTCAAGTCGCTGGTCGACGATGTGATCATGCCGCCGATCGGCCTGCTGGTCGGCAAGGTCGACTTTGCCAACCTGTTCATCACGCTGAAGGAAGGTGCCACGCCGGGGCCGTATGCCAGCGTTGCTGCCGCCAAGGCCGCCGGTGCCGTCACGCTGAATGCCGGGCTGTTCATCAACGCGGTGGTCAGTTTCACCATCGTGGCCTTTGCCGTATTCATGCTGGTCAAGGCACTGAACAAGCTCAAGCGCGAACAGGCCGGGCCGGCAGCGGAAGCGCCGACGACCAAGGAATGCAGATACTGCCTGTCCGCCGTGCCGCTGAAGGCGACCCGCTGCCCTTGCTGCACGTCACAACTCGACTGAACCGGCGTTGACGCTGGCCCGGGCGACGGCGTAGCCTGTGCCGGTCCCCCTCCATTCACGAACGAACGGCCTGCTGCGTTGCAGGCCGTTCGCTATCCTGTTGCCCTGCAAATGTCACCGACTCCGCCGTGCCCGTTCTGCCCCGCTCCCCGTCATTGTCATGCCGGAGGACGGTCATGAACGGCATCCTGTCGGGCCGTGCCGCCCAACTGGCCCTGCTGCTCGGGCTGTGGCTGGTGTGGGGCTACTCGTGGATCATGACCAAGACCGGGCTGATGCATATCAGCCCGATGGGGCTGGCCGTCGGGCGTTCGCTGTTTGCGCTGGCCTCGCTGCTGGTGGTCCTGCTGCTGACGCGACGTTCGCTGACGCCTCCACCATTTCGCGACATGCTGGCCATCGGCCTGACCCAGAACACCGGTTTCTATGCACTGTCCAACCTGGCGCTGCTGGCCGGCGGCGCCGGCAAGGTGTCGGTGCTGTGCTACACCATGCCGTTCTGGACCCTGCTGTTCGCCCGGGTGTTCCTTGGCGAGCAGGTGCGGGGGCTGCAGTGGATCGGGGTCATGCTGGCGCTGTCCGGGCTGATCTGCATTCTCGAGCCATGGGCACTGGAGGCGGACAGCGTGTCCAACTGGCTGGCGATAGCCGCCGGCATGAGCTGGGCGGTCAGCGTGATCCTGCTCAAGCGCTTCCGCGCCCGCCATCCGGGCGCCGATCCGATCAATCTGACCTTCTGGCAGATGGTATGGGGCACGCTGCCGCTGGTCGTGCTGTGGCTGCTGGTGCCGAACCGGCCGGTCGACTGGGGCATGCCGCTGCTGATGGCGCTGCTGTTCCTCGGCGTGCTGGGCGGCGGCCTGGGCTGGCTGGTGTGGGCGCTGCTGCTGGGCCGGCTGTCAGCCGGGACGGCCAGCCTGAACATCCTGGCCATTCCCGGTGTGGCGGTGTTCCTGGCCTGGCTGCAGCTCGGTGAGGTGCCCGATTTTGCCGAGTCCATCGGCATGGGGCTGATCGCCTGCGCACTGGCGGTGCTGGCAGCGGTGACCATGTTCAACGAGCGCCGGCTGAAGCGTCAGCTGCGGGCGAGAACCCCTGTCGCCTGACGGCGGTATTGGGCAAACGGCAGAAAACGGGCAGACTGCCCTGATTCTCCCTCCTGGCGCCGAACATGAACGAAGACAACCGCAAACTCTCGATGACCGTGCTGATGACGCCGGACATGGCCAATTTTTCCGGCAATGTGCATGGCGGCACGATCCTGAAGCTGCTCGACCAGGTCGCTTACGCCTGCTCGGCGCGTTATGCCGGGCAGTATGTGGTGACGCTGTCGGTTGACCAGGTGACGTTCAAGCAGCCGATCCATGTCGGTGAGCTGGTGTCGTTTCTGGCCTCGGTGAATTTCGTCGGCCGCACGTCGATGGAAATCGGCATCAAGGTCGTGGCCGAGAATATCCACAGCCGGGTGGTGCGCCATACCAACAGCTGTTATTTCAGCATGGTTGCAGTCGATGCCGATGGCCATCCGGTCACCATCGAACCGTTCACGCCGGACAACGGCGAGGAGCGCGCACGCTGGGCCGCCGCCGAGCGCCGCCGTGCCGCGCGCAAGGCGCTGGCCGCGCACTGAGCGGCTGCAACGCCCGCGTCCTGTTAGAATTCCCCCTGAACGACCGAAAACCGGTCGGATGTTTTTCCCCGATGGCGCCCGCGTGGCGGGCCGCCGTGGGTCCGCACCAGACATTTGAAACCCATTGGGGCGTGTGCCCCCTATCCGGATCCGATTCTCATGCTCGATATCCAGTTACTCCGAAACAACACCGACGACGTGGCCGCGCGGCTGGCGACGCGCGGTTTCGAATTCGACGCCGCCGCCTTCACCGCGCTGGAAAACGAGCGCAAGTCGCTGCAGACCCGCACCCAGGATCTGCAGGCGCGCCGCAACGCGCTGTCCAAGCAGGTCGGCGAAGCCAAGCGCAATGGCGCCGACGCCAGCGCCGTGCTGGCCGAAGTGGCCGGGCTGGGCGACGAGCTCAAGGCGAATGAAACAGCGCTGGAAGCGCTGCAGGGCAAGCTGCAGACCCTGCTGCTCGGCATCCCCAACCTGCCGGATGCCTCGGTGCCGGTCGGCCGCGACGAAAGCGAGAACGTCGAGATGCGCCGGGTCGGCGTGCCGCGCACCTTCGACTTCGAGGTCAAGGACCATGTCGACGTCGGCGCGGTGCTCGGCCTCGACTTCGAGACCGCCGCCAAGCTGTCCGGCGCGCGCTTTGCCGTGCTGAAGGGACAGATGGCCCGGCTGCACCGGGCGCTGGCCCAGTTCATGCTGGACACGCATACCGAACGCCATGGCTATACCGAGGTCTACACGCCGTACATGGTCAATGCCGACAGTCTGCAGGGCACCGGCCAGTTGCCGAAGTTCGAGGAAGACCTGTTCCGCATTCCGCGCGGCGATGAAAACTTCTACCTGATCCCGACCGCCGAAGTGCCGGTGACCAATATGGTCCGTGGCGACCTGCTGAAGGCCTCGGACCTGCCGCTGCGCTTTGCCGCCCATACGCCGTGTTTCCGCAGCGAGGCCGGCAGCTATGGCCGCGATACGCGCGGCATGATCCGTCAGCACCAGTTCGACAAGGTCGAGATGGTGCAGATCGTCCGCCCGGAAACCTCGATGCAGGCGCTGGAGCAGCTGACCGGTCACGCCGAGGAGATTCTCAAGGCGCTGGAACTGCCGTACCGCGTCATCACGCTGTGCACCGGCGACACCGGTTTCAGCAGCTGCAAGACCTATGACATCGAAGTGTGGCTGCCGGCGCAGAACACCTACCGCGAAATCTCCAGCTGCTCGAACATGTGGGATTTCCAGGCGCGTCGCATGCAGACCCGGTTCAAGGACGAGAACGGCAAGAACCAGTTCGTGCACACGCTGAACGGTTCCGGCCTGGCCGTTGGCCGGACGCTGGTCGCGGTGCTGGAAAACTACCAGAACGCCGACGGATCGGTCACGGTGCCGGTCGCGCTGCGGCCGTACCTGCGCGGGCTGGAAAAGCTCGAACCGCAAGCGTAATTGCCAGGCGAAAAAACAGCCGGTGTTGTCGACAACACCGGCTGTTTTCATTGGCAGCGCTTAACCGTGGTGGTGGTGCGGTGCATCCGGGTTGCCCCAGGCGCGCAGCGCCTGGCTCTCGACCAGCAGATCGTCCATCTCCTGCACCGGGACCGGCCGGCTGAACAGGAAACCCTGACCGTAGGTGCAGCCGTTCTCGCGCAGGAAACGGAACTGCTCCTCGTGCTCGATGCCTTCGGCGATCGGCTCCAGACCGAGCGTGTGCGCCATTGACGTGATGGCGACGACGATGGCCGCGTCGTCCGGGTCCTCGTGCAGGTTCTGGATAAAGGCGCGGTCGATCTTCAGTACGTCGATCGGCAGCCGTTTCAGGTAGGCAAGCGACGAGTAGCCGGTACCGAAATCGTCGATGGCGAGCCGTACCCCCAGCGCCTTCAGGCTGGCCAGCGTGCGTCCCACTTCATGGGTATTGTCCATGGCCACCGATTCGGTGATCTCGAGTTCGAGCCACGAGGCGGGCAGGTTGCTGGTTTCGAGGATATTGCGCACTGTCTCGACGATATTCGGCTGGCGGATCTGCTTGCCGGACAGGTTGACCGCGATCGGGCCGGGCAGCAGGCCCTGCGCCAGCCAGGTCTGCGCCTGCTGGCAGGCATTGGCCAGTACCCATTCGCCGATGGCCAGAATCTGGTTGCTGTCTTCGGCCACCGGAATGAAACGGGTCGGCGGCACGGCACCCAGTTCGGCATTGTTCCAGCGCAGCAGGACTTCCATGCCGCACAGCGTCTCGGTATCGAGCCGGTATTTGGGCTGGTAGAACAGGCTGAGTTCCTGCCGCTCGATCGCGCGGTGCAGACCGGACTCTATCTGCATGCGCGATACCGTCTCCGCGTTCATGTCGGTGGTAAAGAACTCGAAAGTGTTCTTGCCGCTTTCCTTGGCCCGGTACATCGCGGTATCGGCGTTCATCAGCAGCACGTCGGCGTCTTCGCCGTCGCTGGGATAGATGGCGATGCCGATCGACGTGGTGGCGAAAATTTCCTGGTTTTCCAGCTCCAGCGGACTGATCAGTGCGTCGACCAGTTTCTGGGCGACCCGGGCAACATGGCGCACGTCCTGCACATCCTCGACAATGACGGTGAATTCGTCACCGCCGAGCCGGGCGACGGTGTCGCTCTCGCGCAGCGTGGCGGTCAGCCGCTCGGCCACGGCGCACAGCAGGCGGTCACCCGCCTGGTGGCCGAGGGTGTCGTTGATGATCTTGAACCGGTCCAGGTCGAGAAACATCAGCGCCATCTGCTTCTGGTTGCGCCGGGTGCTGGTGATCGAGGCACTGAGCCGTTCCATGAACAGCGTGCGGTTCGGCAGCCCGGTCAGCGAGTCGTGGTTGGCCAGGTAGTGCAGCCGTTCTTCATTCAGCTTGCGCTGGGTAATGTCGGTGAAAATGCCGGCAAAATGGGTGTAGACACCCTGTTCGTTGCTGATGCCGGTGATGGTCAGGTGCTCGTGGTAATTCCTGCCATCCTTGCGGCGGTTGACGATCTCGCCCTGCCAGAAGCCGTTTTCCTGCAGGCTGGTCCACATGTGACGATAGAACGAGTCCGATTGCCGGCCGGAACTGAGCACCTTCGGCGTCTTGCCGACCACATCGTCCTGGGTCCAGCCGGTAATGCGGGAAAAGGCCGGGTTGACCGACTCGATGATGCCGGCGGCGTTGGTGATCAGGATGCCTTCCAGCGTCGACTCGAACACCTTGTGCGCAAGGCGCTGGTTCTGGCGCGAGGCATTCAGCGCTTCGTCGCGTTCCTTCAGCGCCGAGTGCAGCTCCTGCATGTATTCGTGTTCGATCTGCGCCAGGATGTCGGCAAAACCGACCAGTCCGCGCAGTTGCTCGTTGTCGTCGAGGACGCCGAGGTGGCGAACCCGGTGCTCGGACATCATCTTGCGTGCCGAGTACAGGCTGGTGTGCTGGCGGAGGGTCTGCAGCGGGCGGCTGGCCAGCTCGCCGGCGGCGGTCTGTGCCTGTTCCTTGATCACCAGCCGGAGCACGTCACGCTGGGTCAGGATGCCCGGCTCGCCGCCATCGTCGTAGTCGACGATCACCGCGTCCTGGCGCTCCTGGCGCATCTGCCTGGCCACTTCGGCCAGTGGCAGGGAATGGGCGACCCGCAGCGGCGGGCGCAGCGGGATGGTGCCGATTTCCTTCAGCTGCAGAAAGAATTCGGCTCCCTGGTTCAGTACCACATCGGTTTGCGACAGCACGCCGCGGTAGCGGTTGTCATCGTCGATCACCAGATAGTGGCGGATATTGTGATGACGGAAGTAGACGGCGGCTTCGCTGAAGGTGATGTTGTGCGGCAGGGTCTTGACCGGGCTCGACATGACCGACGAGATCGGGTGGGACAGGGCATGGGGATCCAGCAGGTCGAGGCGCAGTACATCGGCTTCCGTCCAGATGCCGACCGCTTCACCATTTTCGTTCGTCACCAGGATGGATCCGCAGACCGCTTCGCGCATGCGTCTGGCCGCTTCGGCGATGGTGGTTTCCGGTCGACAGGTGAGCAGTTCCGGCGTGACTATCTTGCCGATGGTGCGCTGGGCGTCGATGGTGGTCACCTCGAGTGATAACGATGGATCAAGCAACAAATTATACAAGTCTTGCTGGGTCATTTGATAACAGTGTCATTGTTTTTGACTGCGCGCAATCCATTATCCGGTCGTGGTGACGCAGGCGAAGAAAAACCCCTGCATCGAGGGGTGATGTCCTGCCGGTCTGTGCGGCATCGGGCCTTTCCGGCCCGGTCCGTTTCGCGTCGAGGACGGGCTACTTGCTGCTTTCCTTGCTGCCGCTGTCGGGCCGGGTATCGGCCGGTGCTCCCTCGGCCGGCTTGTCGCCATCGGCCGGGTAGGCCGGGAAGCTGAAACCGGTGAACAGCTGCTTGGTGCGTTCCTGCATCTGGTTCTGCATTTCGACGAACAGATTGGTGCTCTGTTCCAGATAATTGGTCATCATGTTCTGCGCCGCCGGGCCCTGGAACTTCATGAAATCGGCCCACAGGTTCTTGCTCTGCGTCATCGGGCTGTCGCTCATCATCTGCCGGGTCTGGTCCTGCAGCTTGCCCTGCATCTGCGAGAACAGCTCCAGGTTCTTTTCCAGGTAACCGCCCATCAGCCCCTGCATCGCGTTGCCGTAGAAACGGATCAGCCGGGTCAGCACATCGTAGGTGAACAGCGGCGCGCCGGACGATTCCTCTTCGAGGATGATCTGCAGCAGCACACTGCGGGTGATGTCGTCCTGGGACTTGGCGTCGATCACCTGCACGTCAACGTTCTCGACAACCAGTTGCTTGACGTCCTCGAGCGTGATGTAGGAACTGGTCGCGGTGTCGTACAGACGGCGGTTCGGGTACTTCTTGATAACCCGTTTCTCGCTGCTCATGGTTTATCTCCGGCTGTTATTGGGTTTTTGTCGCCTTGCCCGGCGGCTGGGACAGGCGCTCGTTGTCTCGTCCGACGCCATCATAGCGGCGCGACCACGTTGGCGGTAGGTTTTTGCCGCGATGCGCCATCCGACGAGATATTTTTTTCGCATTGCGGATGAATGAAACAGAAATCTCCGCCGGAGGGGGCGGAGCGCAAGTTCTTCATCATAAAAAGATAATTATTGATGTCCAACAATCTGATTTGTTGACTATGCCAAATTCGACTTCTAGAATTCCCCTGCATGTTGCAGAGCACAATTGAGTGCCGCCCCCCCTTTACGCGCACTCTACATTAGGAGAAATGTAAATGTTCAATCAGGAAGAACTCAGCAAAGCCCATTTCAACCAGTTTGAATCGCTGCTGCGCCTCGCTCATATCTCGCTGGCCGGCGTCGAACGCATCGTTCGTCTGCAACTGGATGCTTCGCGCCAGTCGCTGGAAGAAAACGGCAAGCTGGTTCGCGAACTGAGCCAGACCACCGACCCGCAGCAGGCTGCCCAGCAACTGAACAAGGTGACGGCATCGGCCGTCGAGCAGGTGGTCAACCACTCGCGCAACCTGTACGAAGTGGTGTCGGAAGTCCAGACCGAAGTCGCCCGCCTGACCGAAGAACAGATCGGTCAGTACAACAAGTCGCTGATCAGCACCATCGACACGCTGGCCAAGAACGCCCCGGCCGGCAGTGACAGCGCCATCAATGCCGTCAAGTCCGGCATTGCCGCCTCGGCCGCCGCCGTCAACAGCCTGACCAAGGCCGCGCAGCAGGTTTCCGATTTTGCCGGTTCCAGCGTCAAGGCAGCGACCACCGCGACCGCCGACGCCGTCAAGAGCAATGCCAAGAAGGCGACCAGCAGCCAGGTCTGACCGCCTGACGGCAGTTAACGCCTCACCGCATTGAAGAATTGCCCCTGCCGGCCGGCCGGGGCAATTCCTTGTCGGCTCTCAGGGTTTTGGTTGCGTGCCGGCAGGGCTACAATGACGGCTTCAGTCTTCCAGCCGACCTATCGCACGACGCCATGAAAATCAGCACACAGTTCGACTCCGGCAGTATCGAAGTCGTCAGCGCGGAGCGCTTTGACGATATTCAGCTCAAGATTCGCGCCGACAATGCATCGGAATTCACTCAGTGGTTCCACTTTCGTCTGCAGGGGGCGGCCTACCAGCCCTGTGTGATGCGCTTCCTCAATACCGGGGAAACCGCCTATCCGGCCGGCTGGGAAGACTACAACCTGTGCGCGTCGTACGACCGCGTCAACTGGTTCCGCGTGCCGGCCAGCTACGACGGCAACATCATGACCGTCGAGCACACACCGCTGGCCAACAGCGTGTACTACGCCTACTTCGAGCCGTATGGCTGGGAACGCCACCTCGACCTGATCGGCGAGGCGCAGGGTTCCGGCCTCTGCCAGGTTACCGACCTCGGCACCACCATCGATGGCCGCGACATCAACCTGCTGACGGTCGGGCATGAGGTGTCGTCCGACCTGAAGATCTGGGTCATCGCCCGCCAGCACCCGGGCGAAACCATGGCCGAATGGTTTGCCGAAGGCCTGCTGCGCCGTCTGCTCGACTGGCAGGATCCGATTTCGCGCATCCTGCTCGAACATGCCACCTTCTACATCGTTCCGAACATGAACCCGGACGGCTCGGTGCGCGGCAATCTGCGCACCAATGCCGCCGGTGCCAACCTGAATCGCGAGTGGCTGTCGCCCAGCCTGGAACGCAGCCCCGAGGTGTACTGCGTACAGGCCAAGATGCGCGAAACCGGCGTCGACCTGTTCCTCGACATCCATGGTGACGAGGCGATACCGTACGTGTTCGTCGCCGGCACCGAGGGCGTGCCGGGCTACAGCGAGCGCATCGCCGAGCTGGAATCCGCCTTCAAGCACCATCTGGAACTGGCCAGCCCGGACTTCCAGGACGAGCAGGGCTACGACAAGGACAAGCCGGGCGAAGCCAATCTGTCGATGGCGACAGCCTGGGTCGGCCATACTTTCGACTGCCTGGCCTATACGCTGGAAATGCCGTTCAAGGACAACGCCAACCTGCCGGATGACGATTATGGCTGGAACGGTCAGCGCAGCCTGCGCCTCGGCGAGGCGATGCTGAACCCGATCTACGCCGTACTCGAACGCCTGCGCGCCCAGCAGCGCTGATCTGCGGGATGGCGCAAACGCCCCGGCCGCGACTTCGCGGCCGGGGCGTTGTTCATTCTGCGAGGAAGCGGGCGACCGCCGCGCTGGCCGGTTCGAGCAGCGGCTGCTGGCAATCCAGCCGGAGCAGGTCGGGCATCGAGCGCATCCAGGTCAGCTGGCGCTTGGCCAGCTGGCGGGTGGCGGCCACGCCCTGCTCGACAAAGGTGCGCTGGTCGCACTGGCCGTCGAGCAGCGACCAGGCCTGGCGGTAGCCAACGCAGCGGATCGACGGCAGATCGGCATGCAGGCCCGGATACTTGCTCCGCAGCGCGCGCACCTCGTCGAGAAAACCCGCTTCCAGCATCATCTGAAAACGCCGCTCGATGCGCTCGTGCAGCCAGGCGCGCTCCTGCGGCCACAGTGCCAGTTTCAGCACATCGTACGGCAGCGCTTCGCCCTGGCTTTGCTGATGGAAGGCCGACATCGGCGTACCGCTGATGCGCCAGACCTCCAGCGCACGCTGCAGGCGCTGGCTGTCGTTCGGCGCCAGTCGTGCGGCCGTGACCGGGTCGACGGCCGCCAGTTCGGCGTGGATGGCCGGCCAGCCGTGCAATGCCGCCTGATGGTCGATTTCGGCGCGGATCGCGGCATCAGCCTGCGGCAGGTCGGACAGGCCGGCACTCAGCGCGCGGTAATACAGCATGGTGCCGCCGACCAGCAGCGGAATGCGGCCGCGCGCGACGATATCGTCCATCAGCGCGCGCGCATCGCTGACAAACCGGGCTGCCGAATAGCTGTCCAGCGGTGACAGGATGTCGATCAGATGATGCGGGGCCTGGCGCAGTTCGTCGGCGGTCGGCTTGGCAGTGCCGATATCCATGTCCCGGTAGATCAGCGCCGAGTCGACGCTGATCAGTTCCAGCGGAAACCGTGCCTGCAGCGAGATGGCGAGACCGGTCTTGCCGCTGGCGGTCGGGCCGACAAGAAACAGGGCTTTGGGGCGGGGCATGGGCAGTATCAAATGACGGAGAAGGCGCGAAGGGTAGCAGAAGCGCCGGCCACGCTCACCCCGGCGGGGCGGCCAGCGTAGCCAATAGCGCCTGCAATTGCGCACGAAGCGTCGTGAACTCCGCCGGCGTCATCGACAGCTGGCACAGCATGGCCTCCGGAACCGACACGGCGCGCTGCTTCAGCGCCCAGCCGGCCTTTGTCAGGGAGATCATCACCCGCCGCTCGTCTTCCTCGGCGCGCTGGCGGGCAATCAGCCCCTGCGCCGCCAGCCGTTTCAGCAGCGGCGTCAGCGTGCCACTGTCCAGATACAGCAGACGGCCCAGTTCACCGACGGTTCTGGGCGCGTCTTCCCACAGCACCAGCATGACCAGATACTGTGGATAAGTCAGCCCGAGCGCTTCCAGCAACGGACGGTAGCGCCGCGTCAGCAGATTGCTGGCGGCGTACAGCGGGAAGCACAGTTGCTGGTCCAGTCTGAGCGGGTCGGTCATCGGTCTCTATCATTGGGGCGTTCCGGCCACAGCGGGGGCTGCGGCCGGAATGGCACGGGATTACAACACGGCGAGGGCGGCGCTGTAATCCGGTTCCTGGCCGATTTCGGCCACCAGTTCGGCATGCAGTACCTTGTCATGCTCGTCGAGGACCACGACCGCACGCGCTGCCAGGCTGGCCAGCGGCCCGGACGACTGCAGCACGCCGTAGTGAGCGAGGAACTCGCCGCCACGCAGTGTCGACAGTGTGACCACATTGTCGATGCCTTCGGCGCCGCAGAAGCGTTTCTGCGCGAACGGCAGGTCGGCCGAGATGCACAGCACCACCGTGTTGTTCAGTGCGGCCGCTTTTTCATTGAACTTGCGGACCGACATGGCGCAGGTCGGGGTGTCGACACTCGGAAAAATGTTCAGGATCTTGCGCTTGCCGGCGAACTGGCTCAACGGCACATCGGCCAGATCGGCGCCGACCAGCGTGAAAGCCGGGGCCGTGCTGCCCGGGGCCGGCAGCGTGCCGGTGACGTCGATCGGGGTGCCGCGAAGCGTAACGGTGGCCATGGTGAGACTCCTGTTCAGGTCGGGAAGGGAAACACGGGATGTGATGGCCTTTATCATAGGTCGTTAAATTGTATTGTGCAAAATATAATTTTGAGCAATACAATTCGTGAAAGCACAGCCAGTCTGATGATATCGATCGATATTTTCGTTCTAATCACGACTAAAACGACGTGTACACTGGGAACCCGGTCCACCCCGCGGGCGGTGGAGGATTGCCGTCACGCCCGTTGCTGATGGATGATGCGCGGCTCGCATGCCGCGTTACAGTAAGGAAGAAACAACATGTCATTGATGCCACCCGACTCCGCCGTTGCGCCCGGGACCCGCGCGTTGCGGGTCGAGGCGGTTGGCAGCGCCAGGCTGCCGACTGCACACGGGGAGTTCGTTGCGCACGCGTTCCGGGACCGCAGCAGCGGCATCGAACACCTTGCGCTGACCATGGGGTCGCCCTCCGGCGACGGCGTGCTGGCGCGGATGCACTCGGAGTGCCTGACCGGGGACGTGCTCGGTTCGCGCCGCTGCGATTGCGGCGAGCAACTGGATCTGGCGCTGCAGCGCATTGCCGAACAGGGGTGCGGTGTATTGCTGTACCTGCGCGGCCAGGAAGGGCGCGGGATCGGCATCGGGCACAAGATCCAGGCCTATGCGCTGCAGGACAGCGGGCTGGATACCGTGGCGGCCAATGTGGCGCTCGGCCTGCCGGTCGACGCGCGACGCTACGATTTTGCCGCCGACATACTGCGCCTGCTGGGCGTGCGATCGGTACGGCTGATGAGCAACAACCCGGACAAGAAGGTCGCCCTCGAAGCGGCCGGCATCCCGGTGACCGAACTGCTGCTGCACGCCGTGCCGCAGCACGCCGACAACCGGGCCTATCTGCAGACCAAGCGCACCCGGATGGGACACCTGCTCGACCCGGCATGACAGCCGCCGCGGAGGGCTGTCGCCCTCCGGGAGCTGCAATCAGTCGGGCCTGTACCGACGCCACTCAGGCCGTCGGTACTCACCATCACTTGCGCTGCCACGCAGAACGGACGAGCGAAGCGAGGTTTCCCCGCGGCGGCGGGGGCGGAAGGGGCCGGGCTCGACCAGGGCGCTGACGTGACCGCCAACGCTGCAATCAGTCGGGCCTGTACCGACGCCACTCAGGCCGTCGGTGCCCACCATCACTTGCGCTGCCACGCAGAACGGACGAGCGAAGCGAGGTTTCCCCGCGGCGGCGGGGACGGAAGGGGCCGGGCTCGACCAGGGCGCTGACGTGACCGCCAACGCTGCAATCAGTCGGGCCTGTACCGACGCCACTCAGGCCGTCGGTGCCCCCGGTTATTTCAGCGCATAAATGGCCGGCAGGTTGCGCCAGGCGCCGCGGACGTCCATGCCGTAACCGAACACATAGCGGTTCGGCACGTCGATACCGACAAAATCGGCCTTGATCGGCTTCGGCTTGTCGATCAGCTTGTTGGCGAACACGCCGCTGTAGAACGCCTTGGCACCCATTTCCATCACTTTTTCGCGGATGGCGGCCATGGTTTCGCCTTCGTCGAGGATGTCGTCCAGCACCAGCACCACCCGGTCGCGCACGTCTTCCTTCGGCGCGGTGCGCCAGGTGATGGCGCCGCCCTGGGTCTTGTCGCCGTAACGGCTGACGTGCACATAGTCGAAGTCGAGCGGGAATTGCAGACGCGGCAGCAGCTGGCCGGTAAACACCACGGCGCCACCCATCACGGACAGCACCAGCGGGTATTCGTCGCCCAGCAGCGCGGTGATTTCGGTCGCCATGCGGTCGACGGCGACGCTGACTTCTTCCGCCGTGAACAGCACGTCGGCGCTATTGAGCAAGCCACGGGCAGCGGCAACATTGGGCATGATCGGTTCCTTGAACAATATGGGGTAGGGCAAGGGAACGGAAACGGCGAAGCCGCTTCGCGAAGGAAGCGGCCTGGTCGATGACGGTTCCCCGCCGGTCGGACGCGATTCTAGCGTTATTTGCGCCCGGCCAGCCAGTTGTCGAACGCGGCGCCGACTTCCGGGTGCTTGAGTGCGAAATCCACCGTCGCTTTCAGATAGCCGAGCTTGGAGCCGCAGTCATAGCGGACGCCGCTCAGCGCCAGTGCGTGTACCGGCTCGTCGCGCATCAGCAGGTCGATGCCGTCGGTCAGCTGGATCTCGCCGCCGGCGCCGGGCTTGATCGCCCGCAGCTTGTCGAAAATGGCCGGGGTCAGGATATAGCGGCCGACCACGGCCAGATCGGACGGCGCATCCTGCGGTTTCGGCTTCTCGACGATGCTGGTCACGCGCTGCAGGCCGTTCTCGTCGCGTACTTCGACGATGCCGTAGGAGCCGGTTTCGCTGCGCGGTACGCGCTCGACGCCCAGCACCGAGCTGCCGGTGGTCTGGTAGCAGGAAATCATTTCTGCCATGGCGCCATTCGGCATGTCGATCAGGTCGTCGGCCAGGATGACCGCGAACGGCTCGTCGCCGACCGCCGGTCGTGCGCACAGCACGGCGTGACCGAGTCCCAGCGCTTCGGCCTGGCGGATATACACGCAGGATACATTCTTCGGCAGGATGTCCTGCACCGTGTCGAGCAGCACATGCTTGTTGCGCAGCTCCAGTTCGTTTTCCAGCTCGTAGGCCTTGTCGAAATGGTCCTCGATGGCGCGCTTGTTGCGCCCGGTAATGAACACCAGCTCGGTAATGCCTGCGGCGACCGCTTCCTCGACGGCATACTGGATCAGGGGCTTGTCCACCACTGGCAGCATTTCTTTCGGGCTGGCCTTGGTGGCGGGCAGAAAACGGGTGCCCATGCCGGCGACGGGGAATACGGCTTTACGGATCGGTTTCATGAAAAGTCTTCGTGTAATGGGATGCAGAGCAGCGTTTCCCGGCGCAAGACGGGATCGGTCGTCATAGTACCAGTGCCATAAAGCAAATCGGAGCCGGTGCTTGCACCAGGCTCCGATTTTTTCTGCTGCAGTCAGACGCTCAGACCAGCCCGTCGCGCCGCATGCCGTCCAGTACCTTGACGAAGGCGCGCATTTCCTCCGGGGTGCCGATGGTCAGGCGGTTCCAGCCATCGGTATGGTCGAACAGCCGTCCGACCAGGACGTGGCGCTTTTTCATCTCGGCCTGATAGGCGGTGGTGCTGCCCTTGATCCGGTGCATGATGAAGTTGGCCTGCGACGGCATGTAGTCGAGGTGCAGGCGCTTGAAGGCGTCGACGGCGATGGCCCGACCCTGCGCGGTCGAGGCCAGGCTGTGCCGGATCCATGCCGCATCTTCCAGCGAGGCGCGGGCGGTGGCGGCGCCGGCCAGGTTGATATTGTCGATCGAGATGTGCGCATCGTACTGGGCGATGGTGTCCGGATGGGCGAAGGCATAGCCGACGCGGACCCCGGCCAGACCGAAGACCTTGGAGCAGGTGCGCAGCACGATCACGTTTTTCCTGCCCTGTTTGACCCACTTGATCGCGCTCTGGTAACGCGGGTCGGTCACGTACTCGTGGTAGGCCTCGTCGACGATGAAGGTCACGCGATCCGGCGCGCTGGCGATCCACTTGTCGATCACGGCCGCCGGGGTGATGGTGGCGGTCGGGTTGTTCGGATTGCACAGATAGATGGTGCTCGGGCCCGGGTGGGCATCGGCGGCGGCACGCATGCCGGCAATGTCGAGCACATGATCGCGGGTCAGGCCGATCTTGACCGTTTTCAGACCCATGGCTTTGGCGTGGACCTCGGCGTTGTTGAAGGTCGGATCGGCGACCACCAACTGGGCATTCGGCGTCAGCGCTGCGTTCAGGACGGCGGTGTGGATCAGTTCGGACGAGCCGTTGCCGAGGATCACCTGCTTGTCGCTCAGCCCGTTGAGGCGGGCAATGGTGGCGACCAGCGCTTCGCGCGCGTCGTCCGGATAGCGGCATGACTGGCCGGGCAGCACGGCCGCCAGCGCCTGTTTGGCGCGCGGCGACATGCCCAGCGAGTTCTCGTTGAAATTCAGTCGCAGCGGCGTGTCGGCCGACGGAATGAATACCGCCGGGCTGTCATTGGCGGCCGGGGCCGCCGTTGCCGGGGTCTGCGCCACGGCTCGCGACCCCAGGGCGGCGAGGCCGACCAGCAAACCGGACGACTTGAGCAAAGTGCGACGATCCATGATGACTCCCATGAAGGTTTGATAAAAGCGGGTACGCAGGCAGTGACACTGCATTGCCGTTGATATTACGGAGCGGGTCGTCGCATTTGCTGGGTCACATCAAGGAAACCCCGGTCTGGCCACGAATGGTAATCAGGGGTCGCATTGCCGCAACCGTCATGCTGGCCAGATAGGCGAGGCAAATAAAAACGCCTGCAAGATATGTCTTGCAGGTGTTTTTGAGGGGGCCGGAGACGGAAAAGCGTCCTATGACCCAAGCAGTGCCAGCAGCCCGTCCTGGTCGAGAATGGCTACGCCGAGCGCCTGTGCCTTGTCCAGCTTGCTGCCCGCCGCGTCGCCGGCGACCACATAGTCGGTCTTTTTTGACACGCTGCCGGCCACCTTGCCGCCGGCGGCCTCGATGCGTGCCTTGGCGTCATCGCGGGTCAGGGTGGGCAGGGTGCCGGTCAGCACGAAGGTCTTGCCGGCCACGCCGTCGACGTAGCTGTCCGTAGTGGCTGCGACCTGCGGCCAGTCGACGCCAAGCGCGCACAGGTCAGCGACGACGTCGCGGTTATGCGACTCGGCGAAGAAGTCGACGATCGAGCGCGCGACGATCGGGCCGACATCCGGCACCGCGACCAGCGCGGTCTCGTCGGCGGCCATCAGCGCATCCAGGGTGCCGAAGTGGCGCGCCAGGTCGCGCGCGGTCGACTCGCCGACATTGCGGATGCCGAGCGCGTAGATAAAGCGCTCGAAACGGGTATGGCGGGCGACGTCGATCGCCTGTACCAGGTTCTGCGCGCTCTTGTCGCCCATGCGATCGAGCCCGGCCAGCTGATCGGCCTGCAGCCGGAACAGATCGGCCGGCGTGGTCACCCACTGCTTTTCCACCAGCTGGTCGACCAGTTTTTCGCCCAGACCCTCGATATCCAGTGCCCGCCGGCTGGCGAAGTGCTGCAGCGCCTGCTTGCGCTGGGCCGAGCAGTACAGCCCGCCGGAGCAGCGCGCGATGGCTTCGTCCTCGGCGCGGACGATATGCGAGCCGCAGACCGGGCATTGCGTCGGCATGACGAATTCAGCGGCATCGGCCGGCCGGCGGTCGGCGACGGCGGCCACGACTTCCGGGATCACGTCGCCGGCGCGGCGGACGATCACGGTGTCGCCGATGCGGATGTCCTTGCGCCGGACCTCGTCTTCATTGTGCAGCGTGGCATTGGTCACGGTCACGCCGCCGACGAACACCGGCTGCAGGCGGGCGACCGGGGTCACGGCGCCGGTGCGGCCGACCTGGACCGTGATCGCCTCGACCACGGTCAGTGCTTCCTCGGCCGGAAACTTGTGCGCGATCGCGAAGCGCGGTGCGCGCGACACAAAGCCGAGCTGATGCTGGTCGGCGACGGCATTGACCTTGTACACCACGCCATCGATATCGAACGGCAGCGTGGCGCGCCGTTCGAGAATGGACTCGTACTCGTGGATCAGCGCCTCGACCCCGCACACCACCGTACGCTCGCGGCAGACCGGGAAGCCCAGCTGCTGCAGCCAGTCCATGGTGGCGGAATGGGATGGCGGCGCGTCGGCGCCGTCCGGTTCGACCAGCGAGTAGGCGAAGAAAGCCAGCCGGCGGCTGGCCGTGATGCGGGAATCGAGCTGGCGCAGGCTGCCGGCGGCGGCATTGCGCGGATTGACGAAGACCTTGAGGCCGGCGGCGGCCTGGTCGGCGTTCAGCCGCTCGAAGTCGCGCTTCAGCATCAGCACTTCGCCGCGCACTTCCAGTCGTGCCGGCAACGGTGTGGCAAACAGGTCGGTCGCCGGCGGGGGTGTCAGCCGCAGCGGGATCGACTGCACGGTGCGCAGGTTCTCGGTCACGTTCTCGCCGGTGCTGCCGTCACCACGGGTCGCGCCCTGCACGAACACACCGTCCTCGTACACCAGGCTGACGGCCAGACCGTCGAATTTCGGTTCGACTGCGTATTCGACCCGCTCGCGGCCGAGGCCTTCGCGCACGCGGGCATCGAAGGCCAGCAGCTCGGCATGGCGCTGAGCCGGGTCGTCGGCCTGCATATCGGAAAAGACGTTGTTCAGCGACAGCATCGGTACTGCATGGCGGACTTCGCCGAACGCGGCCAGCGGCAGGCCGCCGACACGCTGACTGGGCGAGTCGGCACTGCGCAGTTCGGGGTGCGCGCGTTCCAGCTCGCACAGTTCGCGGAAGCGCAGATCGTATTCGGCGTCGGGCACGCTGGGTGCGTCGAGCACGTAATACTCGTGATTGTAACGATGCAAAAGCGCGCGCAGCTGGGCTGCGCGCGCGGCAGGTGATGCGGAGAGGGTCATGCGAACAGGCGTAGGGCGGCAATGGAGCCGGGGGCGATGCCGCGGTCATCCATGCGGGAGTGGATCTGGGCCAGCTGCTGGCGGATGACCGCCAGGCTGGCATCGGAAAGCGGGCGACGGGTGTCGTCGACCAGCTCGGCATCGAGCAGCTGCGCCAGTTGGCGCGAGAAGGCGACTGCACGCTCGAACACGTCGGCACTGCCGGCCACGCGCGGCACGTCGAAAACCAGCGAAATGCGGCTGTAGCGCTTTTCCAGCAGGTCCTGCAGCGAGAACGGTCGGTCGTCGCCGCTGGACAGGCAGTACAGGCTGTTGCCGGACTCGGACAGGTAGTGGAAGCGGCCGTCGGCCTCCAGATGCATGCCGTGGGCTTCGGCCAGGCTGCGCAGTTTGGTGCCGTAGAACGGCTTGTGCGCGATCAGGTTCAGGTTGATCAGCACGTCGACATCGGCGCAGAAGCGGTCGAGTTCGCGCGCGGCCGCCAGCGTCGGCTGGCTCTGCGGCAGGGTGACCAGACCGCCATGGTGGGCGGCAAAGTCTTCGACCTGATCAACGAACTGGCCGATCTCGGCTTCGCTGACCGCGCCGCCGCGATCGACCAGTTGCAGGCCGATATGGACGTGGCTGACCGGCGTGGCCGGCGGGGCACCATTGGCGACCAGCCATTCACCCTGGGCACTGCGGGCAATGACCTGAATGCGGCGCTGGGCGTCGATGCGCGGCCAGGCCTGCAGCGTCGCCGCCGGGGAGAAGGCCACCTCGGCGATAAAGTCGAGCGTCGGTTCCAGCATCGACACGATCAGGGCCTGGCGGTCGGCACCGTTGATGGCGCTGACGACCGGCTCGGCATCGAACGACGGTTCCTGCGGGTCTTCCGCGACCAGGGGGGCCGGCTCGTCGGCCAGGTCCGGCAACGGCGATTCCACCTCTTCAGTCTGCGGGACGGCCGGCTGCTGTGCCAGACGCGGCTCGGACGCCTCGTCCAGCTCCGGCAGCGGTGCATCGTCATCGGGCAGGCTGTCGCGCGGGGCTGCGACCGGCTCGGCATCGGTGGCACTGAAGGCGGTCAGCGACTCGCGCGGCGCGTCGTCATCGGCCAGCAGGCTCGGTTCCAGCCGCTCGGCGCTGCCGTCGCGAACCTGGTGGTTCGGCGTGTCCAGTAGCGGGTCGGACTGATTCTGGCGGAACGACTCAGCGGTTTTTCTGCGGAAGCGCTGTTCCTGCCAGACGTTGTAGCCGTACACCACTGCGATCACGGCGACAGCGAGTGCAATGAGGGCATAGTGCAGATCGGTCATGAGTGCGGTTTCCGTTGCAAAAGCGATATTCCGACGATTATAGCGGCGGCACGCCACTTGACGACCCGCTACGGACAATTTAGCTGCAGACCGTCCTTGCTACATCGCTTCCCGCATGCGCAGCGCCTCGACGATATCGACCGCGACGATGCGCGAGACCCCCTGTTCCTGCATGGTCACGCCGACCAGCTGTTCGGCCATTTCCATGGTCAGCCGGTTATGGCTGATATAGAGAAACTGGGTTTTGTCGGCCATTTTCTTCACCAGCTCGCAGAAACGGCCGGTATTGGCGTCGTCCAGGGGCGCATCGACCTCGTCCAGCAGGCAGAACGGCGCCGGATTGAGCTGGAACAGCGAAAACACCAGACTCATCGCCGTCAGCGCCTTTTCGCCGCCGGACAGCAGGTGGATGGTGCTGTTCTTCTTGCCCGGCGGCTGGGCGATGATCTGGATGCCGGCATCGAGCAGATCCTCGCCGGTCAGGACCAGTCGCGCCTGGCCGCCGCCGAACAGCAGCGGGAACAGTTCCATCATCGAGGCATTGACCGCCTCGAAGGTGCTGCGCAACTGTTCTCGGGTTTCGCCGTCGATGCGGGTGATCGCCTGCTCCAGCGTCGCCATGGCCGCAACCAGATCCTCGTGCTGCGCCAGCAGATAGGTTTCGCGCTCGCGTGCCCCGCTCAGTTCGTCCAGCGCGGCCAGGTTGACCGCGCCAAGCGCATTCAGCGCCTGGGCCAGCTTGCCGATGTCCGCGGTCAGCGTCGCGGCCTTCCGGCCCTCGCTCAGCCGCGCCACCAGCGCATCTTCGTCAGCCCTGGCCTCGCGCAGTTCCTCGTCATAGCGCTCGAACGCCAGCTTGGCTTCCTGCGCTTTCAGCAGCATCTGGCTGATCGCGTCGCGTACCGGCGCCAGCCCGCTGTCGGCATCGTGCCGGGCGCGGGTCAGCTCGCGCAGTCGCTGCTCGGCCGCCTGCGATGTCTCGCGCGCGGCGGTGACGGCGTCCTGGGCCTGTTCGCGGGCATACAGCGCTTCATGCAGCCGGTCGGCCAGATCGTCGTCGTCGAAGGTTTCGCGTTCGATCGCCAGCGCTTCGAGTTTCTCGGCCAGGATATCCAGCCGTTCGTTCAGTTCGCCCCGGCGGCGTTCCAGCTCGCTGACCCGCTGCTGGCTGCTGGCCAGCGCAAAGCGGGTTTCCTGTCCCTGCCGCTCCAGTTCGCGCGCCTTGTCGCGCGCCAGCGCCAGACCGGTCTCGGCGTCCAGTCGCGCCACGCGTGCCTGTTCCTGTGCGGCGGCGACTTCGTCCAGCGACAGCTGGGCTTCCTCCGCACTCAACTGTGCTTCCTCGATCTGCAGACGTTCGCTGGCATCATCGTCGTCCAGCCGCTGCAACTCGTCGGCGATGGCCTGGGCACGCGCCTCGCCCTGATGCTTCTTCTGCTCGATGGCCGACAGGGTCATGCGTGCGTCGGTGTCCGCCTGCTGGGCCGCGGCCTGGGCATCGCGGGCGGCGGCAATGGCGTCGCGGGTCGCGGCGCGCTCGCTGTCCAGCGTGGTCAGCCGCGCTTCCAGCGCCAGCAGCTGCGGCTGTTGCCGGTCGCGTTGCGCCAGCAGCGCGTCACGTTCGGCGCGGCGGGCCACGATCGAGGTTTCCCCGCGCTGGGCGTGATAGTGGATGCCATGGCGGCTGACGGCATGCCCGTCCACGGTATAGCAGCGACCGCCCGGCGGCAGGCTGTCGCGCAGGGCAAGGGCGGCGTCCAGCGAGTCGGCGGCGAAACACAGAGCCAGCGTATCGCCCAGCAGTGGCGCAAAGCGTGCATCGTCCAGCGTGATGTGGCGCAGCAACGGCGTCAGCGCTGACGGCGGCAGCGCCGGTGCGGCTGCCTCGCGTGCCAGCACCAGCGGCGCCGGCGGGGTGTCGCTCGGCAGCGTTGCGCTCAGGCGCGCCGTGGCGGTATGGGCGAGGGCGGCTTCCAGCGCGGTTTCCCAGCCGGCGTCGATGCGCAGTGCATCGAGCAGTTGCGGCGCGTCGGCCAGTTGCTGGCGGGCGAGCCAGTCGCCCATGCCGGCACGGGCCTGCGCCGCATCGAGCAGCTTGGTCAGGGCGCCGGCCTCGGCGTCGAGCGCCGACAGCGCATCGCGCTGGCTTGCACGCTCGCGATCGACCGCCTGCCGTTCGCGGTCGAGCTCGGCCAGACGGTTTTCCTCGTGGTCGACGGCCTGGCGCGCGGTATCCAGCGCACTGGCGGACTGACGGGCGGCATCGGCGGCATCGGCCAGTTCGCCGGCGGCCGGCAGTGCCAGTTCGGCATGTTCGTCGCGCAGCCGGCCACGGCGTTCCTGCAACTGGGCCAGCGTGCGCTGGCCGGCGGCGGCGCGCTGCTCGGCCAGGTCGCGGCCCCGGGTCAGTTCGGCGACCTTGTTGGTCAGCGCGGCCAGCTGGCTGTCGCGGCTGCGGAACTGCTGCTCGGCATCCGGCAGGCTGCCATCGCCGCCGTCCAGCGCCATCTGCGCTTCCTCGGCCGCGTACCGGGCTTCGTCACGGCGTTCGGTCCATTCGGCCAGTTCGGTCTCGATCTGGTGCGCCTGGCTGGCGAGTGCCGATTGTTCGGTGCGGGCGCTGGCGAATTCGCGCTCGACCCGCGCCCGGGTGTCCTGATGATGTCGTGCCTGTTCTTCCAGCCGCGCGACCTGCGCCGACAGATCGGCCAGGTGCTGCTGGCGGGTGCTGACTTCGTCGCCGGCCGCGAAATGCGCTTCGCGTGCCGCTTCGATCGCCGCGTCCAGCTCGGTGCCGCGTGACGACAGCATCGCCAGCTCGGTTTCCAGTCGCGCCAGTTCGGCACTGGCCTTCGCCTCGGCTTCCTGTGCATCGCGCTTGCGCGTCAGCGCCAGCAGGTTCTGCAGCTCGGCCAGTTCGTCGCGCATGCCCTGGTAGCGCTGCGCGACCTCGGCCTGTTCGGCCAGTTTTTCGACCTGACGGGTCAGTTCCTCGCGGATATCGTGCAGGCGGGCGAGGTTGTCACGGGTATCGGCCAGCCGCGACTCGGTTTCCTTGCGGCGCTCCTTGTACTTGGATACGCCGGCGGCTTCTTCCAGATAGGCACGCAGTTCTTCCGGGCGGGCCTCGATAATGCGCGAGATCATGCCCTGTTCAATGACCGCATAGCCCTTGGTGCCGACGCCGGTGCCAAGAAACAGGTCGGCGATATCGCGCCGGCGCACCTGCTGGCCATTGATCCAGTAGCTCGATTCCCCCTGCCGGGTCAGTACGCGCTTGATGGCGATTTCAGTGTACTGGCCCCAGGTGCCGGATGCGCGGCCCTCGCCATTGTCGAATACCAGTTCGACCGAGGCCCGGCTGCCGGGCTTGCGCGTGCCGGAGCCGTTGAAGATCACGTCCTGCATCGACTCGCCACGCAGCTGCTTGGCCGAGGATTCACCCAGCACCCAGCGCACGGCGTCGATCACGTTCGATTTGCCGCAGCCGTTCGGGCCGCAGACGGCGACCAGTTGACCCGGCACCGGGATCGAGGTCGGGTCGACGAAGGATTTGAAGCCGGCGAGTTTGATATGGGTGAGGCGCACGTTGAACCCGGGGGGCGGTAGAGTCGATGCGCATTTTACGTGAAGCGGCAGCGGACAGGCCCGCGAGATGCGGGCCTGTCAGGAGGGGGCGTTTTTTACCGGCAGCCGGTCTTGCGCTTCAGGCTTTCGGTACGCGGATCAGATAACGGATGGTCGGGCCGTCCTGCTGGATGTCGAGCATCTCGTAGCCGTGGTTGCGGGCGTCGAGCGGGATGTTGTTGATCGACTGCGGGCAGTCGCTGATCACTTCCAGCACCTGGCCCGGCGCCAGCTGCGGCAGCGCTTCCAGCGTGGCGACGGCAGGATACGGGCACGGTTCACCGACCATGTCGAGGCGGAAATCGGGGGCGGGCAGCGTGCTCATGCGGACTCCTTGGCAAGACGGGGGGCAGCGGTCGACTGGCGGGCGAAGAAGCGTTTTTCCCACCACAGGATCAGGCCGAAGGCGACCGCCAGCAGCAGATAGGTGACAAACAGGCCGCCAATCGGGCCGAACTGCTGCAACAGATTGATTTTTTCGTAGTTGGTAGCGAGAGCCGGGGCCACATCGTCCCAGACGTAGGCGAGGGCGGTCGCGCCGATGATATTGCCGAGGCCGACCCACCAGTAGTGAACCTGGCCTTCGACCGCGCGGTACATCCAGCCGGTTTCGCAGCCGCCGGCCAGCACGATGCCGAAGCCGAACAGCAGACCGCCGATGACGGCATTCGGGCCGGCCCACAGGATCTTCGGCTCGGCGCCCATCTGCACATAGCTGAAGATGCCGATGGCGCTGACCGCCATGCCGAGGATGATGGCTTTGGCCATCTGCGTGCGGCCGGTGATCCACAGGTCGCGGAACGCCGAGGTGAAGCAGACTTGCGCGCGCTCGATGATCAGGCCGAAAGCCAGCCCGAACAGGGCGGCAAAACCGAGTTTCGGCGCATCGAAGGCCCGGGCGACGGCCCACAGCACAAAGGCGACGAACACCAGCATGCCGATGCGGAAGCGGCGGGCGGCCACGGCCGGATCGGCGGTCAGCGCGGTGGCGGCGGAGACTTTCTGCAGCTTGACCGGGATGCGGAACATCGGCAGCAGCGTGAAGCGGGCGCCGAAGTACGAACCGGCAGCGGTGGCCAGCGCGAAGAACCACGCATGCAGCGAGAACTGCGGGATGCCGGTAAAGAAGGCCGCCAGGTTGCAGCCCATCGCCAGCCGGGCGCCGAAGCCGGCGATGATGCCGCCGATCACGGCCTGGGCGATGCGGATGCGGTGCTGCGGCACGCGCAGCTTGACGTTGTTCGCCCACAGCGCGGCGGACAGGCAGCCGGCGAACATGCCGATGATCATCATCCCGTCGACGCGCGTCAGCGGCGTGCCGTCGAGGTGGATCACCTTGAAATAGCCCCAGGTCTCCGGATGGAAGCCGGCGAACTGCAGCAGATGGCCACCCCAGCGGGTGAATTCGCCGGTCACGGCCCAGAAGGTGCCGGTCAGGCCGAAGTAGTAGGTGGCCAGCACGCCAGCGGCGATGACGGCCGGTACCGGATTCCAGAACTTGATCAGGTATTGTTGTTTGAATGACTCCCAGGTCATGGGATGGGGCTCCGGGAAGGCACGCGACGAGCGCCGCGTGAGGGTTAGGCGCCGCGGGGGACGACAAGGGACAGGGGCGTCGCGAAAGACGCCCGATAGATACGGTATAGGCCAGCCCGCATGGAGGGGGCCGGCCGGCGCGGGGCAGGATTATCGCAAAATCCGGCCGGTTCCGCCCGCGCGTTCGTGCCGGGCGGGGCTCAGGCCTGCCGTTGCCGCCGTGCCAGTTCGCCGAGTCGTGCCAGCCGTGCCGCCTGTCCGGCATTCCATGGTGCGGCGCCGGACAGGCGCAGGCAGTTGCGGAAACCGCCGCATGGCGAGAACAGCGGACCGGGGGCGAAGTCGATGCCTTCGGCAATGGCGGCATGGAACAGTTCCACGCTGTCGAACGGCTCCGGCAGCGCCAGCCACAGCACGAATCCGCCCTGTGGTTCGGAGATCCGGGTGCCGGCCGGGAAGTGCTCGCGGACGGCGGCAGTCAGCATCCGCATCTGGCTGACCAGCGCCCGGCGGAAGGCGCGCATGTGGCGCGCATAGCCGCCATTTTCCAGGAAGCGCGCCAGCACCACCTGCGACAGGCGCGAGGTCGAGTGCGTACCGATGTATTTCTGCAACTCGACGCTGGCGCGGAAGCGGCCGGCTTCGACCCAGCCGACGCGCAGGCCGGGGGCGACATTCTTGGTCAGTGACGCGCAGTACAGCACATTGCCGGCGGTATCGAACGCCTTGACCGGGCGCGGGCGGCGCGGACCGAAATGGAATTCGCCATAGATGTCGTCCTCGATCAGCGGAATGTCGCGCGCCGCCAGCAGCGACGCCAGCCTTGCCTTGGCCTCGTCCGGCATCAGGCTGCCCAGCGGGTTGGAAAAGTTGGGTACCAGCACGACCGCCTGCACGGCGCCGTTGCGGGTGGCCTGCTCCAGCGCGTCGAGTGAAATGCCGGTCTGCGGGTCGGTCGGAATCTCCAGCGCCTGCAGTCCCAGCGTCTCCAGACAGCGCAGCAGCGTGTAGTAGGCCGGCGACTCGATGGCGACCACATCGCCGGGGCGGGTCAGGGCACGCAGGCACAGGTTCAGGGCTTCCAGCGCACCATGGGTGACGACAATGTCGTCGACGGCGAAGCGTCCGCCCCATTCCATTGCCTGGCGGGCGATCTGGCGGCGCAGTTCGATCGCGCCGGCCGGGTGGCCATAGTCGGCCAGCAGCTCGGGCTGACGGCGCACGGTATCGCTCATCAGCCGGGAGATCGCCGCCAGCGGCAGGTGTGCCGCCGATGGCGTTGCGCTGCGAAAACCGCCCATGCCGCAGTCGGCTTCCTGGGTATGAACCTGCACGTATTGCCAGAGCAGCGGATCGACCGTCACCGGTACCGGTACCGGAAGAGCCGGCGGTGACGGGGGGGGCGGGCGGCGCGGGCGCACATAAAAGCCGGACTGGGGCCGGGCTTCGATCAGACCGCGGTCCTCCAGCAGGCGGAACGCCTGCTGGACGGTCGACAGGCTGACCTGACGACGGGCACGCAGCTCGCGCAGGGACGGCAGGCGGTCGCCATGACGCAGCGTACCGGCGGCGATCTGGCCGGCGATGTCGTCGGCCAGGCGCTGATAGAGGGGAAGCGGCGGGGTCATGCCGACATGCTAACGGCTGGGCGCGACTTGCACAGGGACAGTTGTCGCCCGACTGGACCGGTACAGCCGGTCGGGCCGGGAAATTGTATCGACTCAGCTTGTCGATATCAGTTCGATATAGCGATTTTTACGTGAATAACGGTTTTTCATATGCGAATTTACAACTTTCAATCGCTTGAAAATGCGTAAAAGCGTCACATTCCAGTGCAAAACAGGGGATTTGGCGCAAAAGGCCAACAAACGGTTTCCACGGCTATGTTTCTGTTGTCCGCGCCGACATAGCATGGCTCGAAAATGCCTCCCGCCTGCCGGCCTGTCCGGCTGGAGCGGGGGCAGACAACGATCCCTCTACAAAGCGGAAGCCCCGACCATGTCCACTCTGACCCCCCTTGCGCTGGAGCGACGCTGTTTCGCTCCGGGCGACGCCTTTCGCCAGGCAGCCACCCTGTCCGGCATGGCAGCCTGCAACGCCGTCTGCGAACGCGCGAACAACGATTACGAAGGCTTCTGGGCCGACCTGGCCCGCGAACTGCTGAGCTGGCACAAGCCGTTCACCCGCACCTTCGACGGCAGCAATGCCCCGTTCTTCAAATGGTTCGACGATGGCCTGCTGAACGTCTCCTGGAATTGCCTTGACCGTCACCTCGACCAGCATGGCGACAAGACCGCCATCATTTTCGAGTCCGATGACGGACAGTCCACCCCGATCAGCTACCGCAGCCTGTATGAACAGGTGTGCCAGTTTGCCAACGGCCTGAAAAAGCTCGGCGTGGAAAAGGGTGACCGCGTGGTCATCTACATGCCGATGACGGTGCAGGCCGTCATTGCCATGCAGGCTTGCGCCCGCATCGGCGCCATTCACTCGGTGGTGTTCGGCGGCTTCTCCGCCGGCGCGCTGCGCGACCGCATCATCGATGCCGGCGCCAAAATCGTCATTACCGCCAACGAAGGCATGCGCGGCGGCAAGACCGTGCCGCTGAAGGCGACTGTTGACGAAGCGCTGGACGCCGGCGGTTGCGACAGCATCGAGAAGGTTATCGTGCAGAAGCGTACCGCCGGCAATACGCCGATGGGTGCGCGCGACATCGGCTGGGACGAGCTGACCGCCGGCCTGCCGCTCGACTGCGAACCGACCTGGGTCGAAGCTGACCACCCGCTGTTTATCCTGTACACCTCCGGTTCGACCGGCAAGCCGAAGGGCATCCAGCATTCGAGCGCCGGCTATCTGCTCGGCGCCGCCAACAGCTTCCGCTGGGCGTTCGACTACAAGCCGGACGACGTGTTCTGGTGCACGGCCGACGTCGGCTGGATCACCGGCCACACCTACATCTGCTACGGCCCGCTGGCGATGGGCGCGACCCAGGTCGTGTTCGAGGGCGTGCCGACCTACCCGGACGCCAGCCGCTTCTGGAGCATGATCGAACGCCACAAGGTCACCACCTTCTACACCGCCCCGACGGCGATCCGTTCGCTGATCAAGCTCGGCGC
>NZ_BAAGUB010000022.1:0-88026 GCF_054781615.1 Microvirgula curvata
GCGCGCCTGCCTGGCCGTGGTCCCGGCCACGAAGCCGGTATCGACGGTCACGCCGCTGGCGTCCAGATGCCCGCCGCTCAGCGTGCCGGCCTGGCCGTCCGGCCGGGTGCCGACCACGTAACCGGCCAGCCGGGTGGCGCGGGACGACGCAGGTTCCTGCGGGTCGATCTGATCCGGGAAATGGAAAGCGTACTCGTAGCTGCTCCCCAGATCGACATTGGTCACATCATGGACGGATTGCTCGTGCGCTCCGCTGAACACAGCGCAGTCCTTGGCCGGGCACAGCAGATTGACCTTCCCGCGGTTGATCATCGCCATATTGCCATCCGCAATATGGAACGCGAATGACTCCCTGCCATGAACATTGATAACGCCTTCCTTGTCATTGATCAGGGTAGCCACCGCCAGCGCCCCCGGGCCGAGGACCATGCCCATCATGTTGCTGTCCATGCTGCCAGCTTCGCCCACGTTGATCACGCCGCGATTGATCAGGTTCCCGTCGCCATCACTGCGCATGGCCACCGCCCCGTTTCCGCGCACGGTGATGACGCCCCCCTTGTCGTTCAGGAAATCGTGGCCGGCGTGCGCGGCATACAGTGCATGCGGAGAGCGCTCGGTGGCGGTAAAGTCGATGACGCCACGGTTGATGAACCGATTGCGACCGGTCGAGGTGTGGGTCCGCGGGTTTTCGACCGGGTCCACCGTCCGCAGCACGCCATAGCCGTCACTCGCCGTCAGCGTGCCGGTGTTGAGCAGCAGGACTCCCGGGCTCCAGCCACTGGAGAGGATCGCCCGGTAGCCGTACAGGCGCGCATCAAGCGGACCACGGGCAGCCTCCGCAGCCACTATCTTGCCGTGGTTGGTGAAAGCCCCGTTATCCTTCAGGTAAAAGGCCGCATCACTGGACAGGCGCAGCAGTGGCCCGTCGGCCGGCAAGGTAACCGGCCCGAACTGATACTCGCGCACGGTCAGGTTCCGGTAGCTGCCATCATCGCTGGAAACCCTTGAGCGCTTTCGGGTATGTTCGCTCCGGTGGTCACTGCAACTCTTTTTGTCCCCGCACAGATAGTTCACTTTTCCCTGGTTGACCAGGCTGCCGTTGCTGTCATTGTCGATATGGAACGCATGGGACTTTCCGGCGTAGATATTGATCGTGCCGGTATTGAGCAGCTTGGCCTGATGGGTGGACTTCGGTCCCAGATGCATGGCCACCATGCCGGTATCGGTCGTGCCCGGCGTGCCCAGATTGAGAATGCCGCGATTCTCCAGCAGTGAGTCGCTGTCGCTGAACAGCCCGACGGCGTTGTTGCCGGTCAGGGTGAGGATGCCGCCGGCATCGTTCACCACGTCGTGACCGGCATGACTCACCTGCAATGCCGTCATGGTGCTGTTTACGGCATGGAATTCGATCCCGCCACGGTTGATGAAGCGGCTGCGCACCGTTTTCGCCCTGTCGGAGCGGAAAACCTGATAGCCACCGTCGACCTTCATCCGGCCTTCATTGCGGTGCTCGGCGCCCCCCTGTGCTGCATCCTCCCTGAGGATGGCGCCCCTGGAGGGAGAAGCCGAGCCACCGGCCGGTGACACGGCGTGGTCGGCGATGAGACGACCGTGGTTGACGAACTGCCCCCCGTCCTTGATCACGAACGACCCGGCGAGCGACATGTGGTGGCTGTGCCCGCCCGCCCGGATGGTGTAGGGCTGCCTCACTTCCTGGCTCTGGTGGAGGCGCAGTACCGGCCCGGTATCCGACAATCCCGGCTGGGACTGTTTCTTGCGGTATTCGGTATGCCAGTCGGAGAACACACCGCAGTCCTCGTGCGGGCACAGCAGGTTGACCTCGCCGATGTTGAGCAGCTGGCTGTTGCCGGACAGGATGCCGAAGGCGTGCGACTTGTTGGCGTGGATGTTGATCACGCCATTGTTGGTGATGACGGCCTCATGGCTGGCATTCGGCCCCAGCTTCATCGCGGTCATGTGGGTATCGGTCGTACCCACGCTGCCCAGATTGATGGTGCCGAGGTTTTCCAGCCTGCCGTCGCCGTCGCTGTACATGGCCACCGCGCCATAGCCGTGTACGGTCAGCGTGCTGCCGCTGTCGTTCAGCGCATCATGGCCATCATGCTGCAGCCGCAGCGCATGCCGTGTCCCCCTTTCAGCATGAAAGTCAATCCGTCCGCGGTTGCGGAAGCGATTGGCCACCAGCCGCTCTGCGGTCTGGCCCACCGCCCCGGCCGTCCGTGGGTCGGTGATCAGAATGCCGTAACCGCCCCGGGCTTCCAGCGTTCCGTCGTTCGCGTAGTCGAGCCCGCCGTGGCCGAGCCCGTCGACCAGGATGGCCATGTGCTTGCGCATACTGCCCGGCTCCTGCTCATGCGCATCGGCTGCCGTAATCTGTCCGGCATTGGCGATGGCCAGCGAGGGCTGCACGGCGATGAAGTCAGCACCGGTCAGGTGAACCGGCAGCGGTCTGGCGGCCACGCGCAGTACGCTGTCTTCCGCTGGTGGTACGGCATTTTTCCCGGGCGGGGAGGCGTCACTGCCTGACCCCGGTGAGTGGTTCACCGGCGGGCTGGCGGGCGAAGACGAATTGCCGGTTCCGGCCGATGACGAACCTCCACCTCCACTGCTGCCTCCACCGGCAAGTGTTGCAACCAGCAGAGCCAGCGCACCACCGCCCGCAGCCAGATAGGCCAGATTCAGCCCCCCGCCTCCGGCAGCAGGAGAAGAGTCTGCCATGCTGGCCAGCGGCATCAGCGGCCTGAATACGCGGTCATCCCGCCAGTCGTCCATGGTCGGCAGGCAGTAAACGGGCAAGCCGCCCGTCCCTGCCGGGCGGCAGTCCGGCATCTCCGCAACCGGGCGCGCGCCCCGGGCCGCTTCCGTTGCCGGTGGCCCTGATCCGGCCAGCGCGACATCACCGATGCCGCCGGCCACCGCCGCTGTGGCCAGCAGGCGGCGCAGGACCGGGAGCCTGGTCGCCGGTTCTTGCGGGCAGCGCTCGCTGCCCGGTGTGGCCGGATTATTTTTTTCCTGATGGGGTCGTGCGGGTGTATGGTTCATATTGAATCCCGAATGCAAATATCACGAATAAATTACTCGCTTCCATATTCGCCATTCGGCCAGCGCAGTTTCAATATGCCAATTCTGAATTTCCGCGTTAATCAATCCGATTTTTTATCAGGAATAAACCAGTCCGGCACCCGAAACATTCTTGTTTTTTACTGCTGCCGACGAAGAAACGCCGGGCGATAACCCGGCGTCGGTATTTCAGCACTGGACAGGATATTATATTGCCACGGAGGCTAGGAGCATTCTGGCTTCTTCCTGCTGCGTGGCGGAGCCTTCCTTCAGCACTTCTTCGAGAATTTCGCGCACGCCTTCATAATCGCCCATGTCCAGGTACACGCGGGCCAGGTCGAGTTTGGCCGTTACCGGGTCGTCATTGCCGGGTTCGACGCTGTCGAGATCCAGCGCCATGTCGTCCAGCGCCATGCCTGGCACGGCCACGGCCGGTTCGACGGCCGGTTTGGCCTGCAGTTCGTGTTCGAGCTGGAAGTCGAATTCGAGCAGTTTTTCTTCCTCGGGCTCCGGCTCCGGCTCGGGTTCCGGCTCGGCGGCGGGCACCGCCACGGCAGGTTCGGGTTCGGGTTCCGGCTGCGGCTCGGGTTCCGGCTCCGGCATGGCGGCGGGCACCGGCTTCTCTATCGACAGCAGGTCGAACATGTCATCGACCGCATCCGGTTCCAGCACTGGCGCAGGAACCGGTGCCTCGACGGGTGCCACCGGTTCGGCCTCCGCGATGACAGGCTCGGCCTCCACCACGGCCGGCGCGACCGGCGCTGCTTCGGCAACGGGCTCGGCCGCTGGTTCAGGTTCAGGTTCAGGTTCCGGCTCGGGTTCCGGCACCGGCACCGGCGGCTCGACAGCCGGGGTCGGCGTGGTTTCGGAGAACCACGCATCGATTTCCGAATCGTCGATCGCGCCCTGCGCCGGCGCGGGCTCGGGCGTCGGCTCGGCCGCGGCGACCGGGGCAGGTGCCGGGTCGCCCCACAGGCCGGCATCGGTTTCCGATCCGTCATCGGTCGCCGTGACCGGCGAAGGCAGCTTGGTTTCGGCGATCGGCTCCAGCACGGCGGTCAGATCCAGATCGTCCGGAGGCAGAGCGGTCGCCACCGGTGCCAGTTCTGCCATCGGCGTCTCAGCTTGACCCGCCTTGCGCCGGCGCCAGAACCAGAAACCGCCGGCGGCGGCACCAGCCAGGGCCAGCAGCGCGGCCAGGCCGCCACCGACCAGCGCCCACGGGAAGCCGCTGCCTTCGGCGGCGCTGTCCGCTTTCTTTGCTTCGGCTTTGGGCCTGGTCACGGGCGCAGCCGGTTTTTTCGCCGGCGTGGTGATGCCGGACTCGGCGTCTTCTATCTGTTTCAGCCGGGACAGGAAGGTCTTCATGTCCTCACGCGGCGCGGCCGGGGCGTCGGCCTTTTCCGGGGCGGCAATCACGGCCGGAATCGGTGTCGACGATGCCGCGGGCGCCAGTTCGACCTCGGTGCCGCGCACCGTGGCCCCGCCCTTGCCGACCGAGGTCGGCATCGGCGCGGCGAAGGCCTTGACCGAGCGGCCGCCATTCTGCTCCAGCTCAACGGCCAGCTCCAGGAACGGTTCGCGGAACGGCTGCGGATGGCTCAGCCGGATATAGGGTGTGCCATCGTCCCGGGTTTTGACTTCGACCTTGAGTTTGTCGTAGTACGGCGACCAGCCGAGCGCCATTTCACGCTGCACCCCCGGCCCGGGAATGCTCGCCTGCACGGCATCGCCGGCCCTGGCGTCGGTCACGTCGATTTCGGCCACGAAGGGGGCGCCCTGGGCCGACTGCAGATGCATGGCGCCGAGGCCGGCCCAGGCCGGCGTGGACAGCAGGCACAGCAACAGCAGCGTTGACTGCCGCAGCGAAATACGCCGCACAGGCAGGGAAGAAAGGTTGGCGGACATGGCTACCATGAAGTTGAGACGTCTCGGGCAAAATGGCAGGTGGCCGTTTCCGGCCACACGTCATTCCTTATCGACCGCAGCGCGGAAATCTGCAGTGCGCCATCAGAGCGCCTGCCCGATTGCATGCGCTGCCAGCAGGCGCAGGCCGTCGGTGGTCAGCCACAGGGCGACCCGGTTGTCCTGCACCCGCACCCGGCTGACCTGCAAGCGGGTCTGGCCAAGCACATCCATTGGCGACGGGGCCGCGCTGGCCGGGCCGTCGTCGTGCACGTCGATGCCGGCGGCCTTCAGGCCGGTGACCAGCATGCCGCGGTCGAAGGCGGTCGCGCCCTGCGCTTCCAGGCTGACGGCATGGCCGAAGAAGACCGGCACCAGGGCAGCGGTCAGCGACACGGCGGCGACCGGGTGCAGCGCATCGAGGTCGCGCAGCACGCGGGCTTCGAGCTCGGTGGCGCCATCGTCGGCCCACTCGCCGACCTGGGCCAGCAGGTTGAACGCGACCTGGCGCGGCAGGACTTCGGTGTCGTAACCGCGCTGGTTGAACAGGGCCGTGGTCTGTTGCGCCAGTTCGTCGACGCCGCGACGGCCGTACGACACCACCGGCAGCATGGCGGTCATGGTCAGGCGTTCGATGCCGGCCGGCAGCGCGTCCAGCAACTGGCCGATCATCAGTGCCAGCGGATGCGGGCAATGGCGAACGGTGTCGCCGTGCAGACGGCCACCGAGGTCGATGACCGTTTTGCCGGCATCGGCCACTGCCTGAGCCAGTGCATCGGCGCCGGCTGCGCCGGCATGGAACAGGATATCGATGGCGGCCGGGTCCTGCGTGGCGGTGTCGAGCACCGACAGCTCATGCCGGCCGAAACCGACGGTATCGTCGACCGATTCGGCGCTGGCCAGCGCCAGCACGCGCTTGCTGGCCGGGCGGGCGACGGCGAGCGCTTCGAGTACGGCGCGGCCAACCGCGCCAGTGGCGCCAGAGACGGCAAAGCAGGGATCAGCGGTAGTCATGGAGGCATCCTGTCGTGAAGAAGTGCACGCAGGGCGGCCGGAACGGACCAGGCCGGATGGCCGGTCGGCATCCGCGCACGCCCGTGCGTCGAAAATCGGAGGGCGCGAGAATCCCCCGTTTGCGGCAGGGCGTCAAGCGCGCGGGCCAAACGGGAACGCCCGCGCCCCGCTTCTGCGGTGGCGCGGGCGGAGGGCGCAGGCCCTGTTGCCGTATTACTTTTCGAGCAGGATGCGCAGCATGCGGCGCAGCGGTTCGGCGGCGCCCCACAGCAGCTGGTCGCCGCAGGTGAAGGCGCTGATATAGTCCTTGCCCATTGCCAGCTTGCGGATGCGACCGACCGGCACCGACAGCGTGCCGGTCGCGGCGGCCGGCGTCAGGTCGCGCATGCTGGCGTCGCGTTCGTTCGGCACCACCCGGGCCCACGGGTTGGCGCTGGCGAGCAGACCCTCGATCTCGTCGACCGGCAGGTCCTTCTTCAGTTTGATGGTCAGCGCCTGGCTGTGGCAGCGCATGGCACCGATGCGCACGCACAGACCATCGATCGGCAGCGGGTTGCTGCTGCGACCGAGGATCTTGTTGGTCTCGGCACCACCCTTCCACTCTTCTTTCGACTGGCCGTTACCGAGGTCCTTGTCGATCCACGGGATCAGGCTGCCGGCCAGCGGCACGCCAAAGTAGCCGGTCGGGTTTGCATCCGAACGGATGAACTCGGCGACCTTGCGGTCGATGTCGAGAATGGCGCTGGCCGGCGTGGCCAGTTCGTCGGCCACGGCCGCGTGGATCGCGCCCATGCCCTTCAGCAGTTCGCGCATGTTGTTGGCACCGGCACCCGAGGCAGCCTGGTAGGTCATCGACGTGGCCCATTCGACCAGGTCGTTCTGGAACAGGCCGCCCAGTGCCATCAGCATCAGGCTGACGGTACAGTTGCCGCCGACATAGGTCTTGCCGCCATTGACCAGCGCGTCCTTGATCACGTTCATGTTGACCGGATCGAGGATGATGACGGCTTCGTCGTCCATCCGCAGCGTGCTGGCGGCATCGATCCAGTAGCCGGTCCAGCCGGCTGCGCGCAGCTTCGGGTAGACCGCGCTGGTGTAGTCGCCGCCCTGGCAGGTGATGATGGTGTCGCACGCCTTCAGCGCGTCGATGTCGGCGGCGTCTTTCAGGGCCGGCGCCGCTTTGCCGCCGAACGACGGCGACTGGCCGCCCGGGTTCGAGGTGGTGAAGTACCACGGCTCGATATGGGCGAAATCGCCCTCTTCGACCATCCGTTGCATCAGCACGGAGCCGACCATGCCCCGCCAGCCAACCAGACCTACTCGCATCATGTTCTCATTCCTTCGATTGCTTCGTTATGCAGATTCTTCGGGCATTCCGGCGCCCGTTCACCGCCGCGCCAGGCGGCGGCGGATCTCACAGCGCGGCGATGACGGCGTCGCCCATTTGCCGGGTGCCGACCTTTTCGGTCCCCGGCTGGTAAATGTCGGCGGTGCGCAGGCCGCTGGCCAGCACCTTCTTGACGGCATTTTCGATCCGGTCCGCCTCGGCGCTGCGATCGAACGAGTAGCGCAGCATCATGGCCACCGACAGGATGGTCGCCAGCGGATTGGCGACGCCCTTGCCGGCGATGTCCGGCGCCGAGCCGTGGATCGGTTCGAACAGGCCCTTGCCATTGGCGTCCAGCGAGGCGGACGGCAGCATGCCGATCGAGCCGGTCAGCATCGAGGCGGCATCGGACAGGATGTCGCCGAACATGTTGCCGGTCACCATCACGTCGAACTGCTTCGGGTTGCGGACCAGCTGCATGGCGGCGTTGTCGACCAGCATGTGGCTGAGTTCGACTTCCGGATATTCGGCAGACACTTCAATGACCACATCGCGCCACAGCTGGGTCGCTTCGAGCACGTTCATCTTGTCGACCGAGCACAGGCGCTTGCCACGCTTCATCGCGATGCGGAACGCAGAGTGGGCGATGCGGCGGATTTCGCTTTCGCTGTAGATCATGGTGTTGAAACCGACCCGCTCGCCATTGCGGACTTCGATGCCGCGCGGCTCGCCGAAGTAGATGTCGCCGACCAGTTCGCGCACGATCATGATGTCGAGGCCGGACACGATTTCCGGCTTCAGGCTCGAGGCAGCGGCCAGTTCCGGATACAGAATGGCCGGGCGCAGGTTCGAGAACACGTTCAGCGCCTTGCGGATCCGCAGCAGCCCGCGTTCCGGGCGCTGTTCGCGCGGCAGCACGTCGTATTTCGGGCCGCCGACGGCGCCGAGCAGCACGGCATCGGCCTGCCGGGTGATCTCCAGCGTGGCGTCAGGCAGCGGGTCGCCGCAGGCATCGACGGCCGCGCCGCCGATCAGCGCGGTTTCGGTTTCGACGGGCAGGCCGTCGCGTTTCAGCGCCTCGAGTACACGAACGGCTTCGCCAACGATTTCTGGGCCGATTCCATCGCCCGGCAATACGGCAATCTTCAAGATTCCACCTCTACAGAGTTTCGCAAGTTCACATTTATCCGAAAGATAATACCGCGTGACCGTCGCGATGTTGCAACGCGATGACGATTTTTTTATACCGGGTATCGACGCCGGAATTCACGGCGTAATCTGAATGGGAACGCGGGCTGTCATGACCCTGTCACGGCACTGCGTTCTGCTCGTCCGGTCGCGTCCGGCCACCCCGGCAGGCCGGATGCGACCGCCGGTTCCAAAGGTGCCCATTGCCACCTGTCATCGAGGACGCTGCCATGCCAAGAAAAAAATCCGCCCCATCCTCCGCTGCCAAGCTGTTCGTTCTCGACACCAATGTGCTGATGCACGACCCGACCTCGCTGTTCCGTTTCGACGAGCATGACCTGTTCATCCCCATCATTACGCTGGAGGAACTTGACGGCCACAAGAAGGGCATGAGCGAAGTGGCCCGCAACGCCCGTCAGGCCAGCCGTTTTCTCGACGAACTGGTCGGCGGTTTCACCGGTGATATCGACGACGGCATCCCGCTGAGCGAGAAGAGCCAGGGAGCGGCAACCGGGAAGCTGGTGCTGCAGACCCAGGCCATCGACGGGGCGCTGCCGGCCAGTCTGCCGGTCGGCAAGGCCGACAACCAGATTCTCAGTATTGTCATGGCGCTGCACACCGCGCAGCCCGGTCGCGAAGTGGTTCTGGTGTCGAAAGACATCAATATGCGCATCAAGGCGCGCGCTCTGGGTCTGGCGGCCGAGGACTACTTCAACGACAAGGTGCTGGAAGACACCGACCTGCTGTACACCGGCACCCGCGAGATCGACACCGCCTTCTGGGACCGCAACGGCAGCCGGCTGGAAAGCTGGCAGGACGGCAATCGCACCCGTTACCGGGTCAGCGGGCCGGATGTGCCTGACCTGTACCTGAACGAGATGCTGTGGCACGAAGGCGAACAGCCGTTCACCGCCCGGGTGACCGACATCGCCGGCAAGACCGCCGAACTGGTCACGCTGCGCGACTTCAGCCACCAGAAGAACAATGTCTGGGGCATTGTCGCCCGCAACCGCGAGCAGAACTTCGCGCTGAATCTGCTGATGGATCCGGACATCGACTTCGTCACCCTGCTCGGCCAGGCCGGCACCGGCAAGACGCTGCTGACGCTGGCGGCCGGGCTGACACTGACGCTGGAACAGAAGCGCTACTCGGAGATCATCATGACCCGGGTCACGGTGCCGGTCGGCGAGGACATCGGTTTCCTGCCCGGCACCGAGGAAGAAAAGATGGCGCCGTGGATGGGGGCACTGGAGGACAACCTCGACGTGCTGAACAAGTCCGATGACGACGGCGGCGACTGGGGCCGCGCCGCCACCCGCGACCTGATCCGCAGCCGCATCAAGGTCAAGAGCCTGAATTTCATGCGCGGCCGCACCTTCCTGAACAAGCTGCTGATCATCGACGAGGCGCAGAACCTGACGCCGAAGCAGATGAAGACGCTGATCACCCGTGCCGGCCCCGGCACCAAGGTGGTGTGTCTGGGCAATATCAGCCAGATCGACACGCCGTATCTGACCGAGGGCAGTTCCGGCCTGACCTATGTGGTCGACCGCTTCAAGGGCTGGGCGCACAGCGGCCACGTGACGCTGGCGCGCGGCGAGCGCTCGCGGCTGGCCGACCACGCCGGAGAGGTACTGTAAGCCGGGACGGCCGCCACGCCTTCCCGGACGCGGCGGCCGGCCTCGCTCAGGCTGAGAGCGGATAAAGCATCAGCGGGATGACATGCAGGGAAAGCGCAAAAAAGAAAAACAGCAGGCCGAAAACCGCCCAGAGATTGGTACTGCCCTGGCGTGCCAGTTCTGCCCAGGCCTGCTCCGGTTCGTATCTGGCCTGGATATCTGCGATCCGGCGCTTCACATGCCACTGATAGAGGCGCATGCCCAAGGCCCCGAGCAGGATGGCGAAGAACAGACGGACTCCACTCTGGGCCAGCACCATCCCCCTGAAGTCATCGGCAAGCATGATCCTGAACCCTGCATCCAGCATGAGCACGATGCTCATGACGCACCAGGCTTGCTGATACATTTTTCGATAGCCAAGCCACAGAAAGCTGAAAAGAAACGCGGGCCAGCTCCACCCCAGTTTCAGTGGCCGGTGTTCAGCCCGATCCCATGACTGGCGGATGAAATCGTAATACAGATCGACAAATAACCGCTCTGCCTCACGGCCGGCCGGTACCTCGGCAGAGGATTCTGCTGCGTCAGCGACAATTGCCGTGCCGCAATGGGAGCAAGACGCCATCAAACTGATCCTGTCGCGACGGTGACCAGGCAGCCGACCGTCTGAGTCATTGAGAACCGGCCAGCTTACCATTCAGGATATTTGCAGCCAAACCGAAAACCGCACGTCATTGATCGGCAACAGGGGTTTCATGCCGGATGACGATCCGTCCCTGCGTCGCATCGGTCAGCGCACGGCAGAACGCCGCTTCGGCCGTCGCCGGCACGCTGACCGCCAGCCGCAACTGCGTGCCGGGTTCGGCCTGCAGCAGGGCTGCGCCGTACTGCTGGCACACATGGCGCACGCGCGATTCCAGCGCAAACGCCAGTTCCAGCCACAGGGCGGACATCGCCACCGGCGCCACCAGCCCGGCCGTGGCCAGGGCATCGCTGACCGCCTTGCCATAGGCACGCACCAGCCCGCCGGCGCCGAGCTTCACGCCGCCGAAGTCGCGCGCGACGATGGCGACGGCATTGCCGATATCCTTGTGCATCAGCACGTTCAGGATCGGCTTGCCGGCGGTGCCGGACGGCTCGCCATCATCGCTCATGCCGGCCTCGCCACCAGCCAGCAGCGCCCAGCAGCAGTGGCTGGCGGCCGGAAAACGCGCGCGCATTGCCGCCACCTCGGCCAGGGCTGCCGCCCGGTCGGCGACCGGCGCCACACGGGCGTGAAAGCGCGATTTCCGGACCTCGAGCACGGCCTCGACCGCAGCGGACAGCATCAGCATCGGGCGCTCATTCCTTGCCGTAGTACTCGCCCAGACCGGCGATATTGATGGCGAAGCGCGAGAAACCGTAGCACAGCGTGGCCCAGCCGCGATGCCACCAGCGCGCCTTGCGCAGCATGTCGTGCCCGATCGGCAGGCTGTCGCGGCGGATGCGGCGCACGATGCTGGCCTGCAGCTCACGGGCGAACGCGTAGTTCCGCACCACCAGATTGGCCTCGCGCGCCAGACCGAGACTGAACGGGTCGATATTGCTCGACCCGACCGTCGACCACAGCGTATCGATCACCGCGACCTTGGCGTGCATGTAGCCGGCGCGGTACTCGTGGATCTGCACCCCGGCATCGAGAAACTGCTGGTACAGCCGGCGGGTCGCCCACTGCATGACCGGGTGGTCGGGCCGTCCCTGCAGCAGCAGTTCCACCCGCACCCCGCGCCGGGCAGCGGCCAGGATGGCGCGTCGCAGGCGCAGACCGGGCAGGAAATAGGCATTGGCGATCAGGATGTCCTGACGCGCGGCGCGGATTTCGCGCAGGTATTCGTTCTCGATCGACAGCCGGTGCTTGACGTTGTCGCGGACTACCAGCCGCGCATCCATCACGCCGACCCGCGCAGTCGCCGGCCGGCTCAGTTCGATCACCGGCCACACCTCGCCGCGCAGCAGCGCCAGATGCCGCCACAGCCCGCGCGTGGTCGCGCACAGCGGCGCCAGTACCGGTCCCTCGACCCGCACTGCATAGTCATAGCGGGCGGCATAGCCCGGTTCGGCATTGTCGCGATCGTCGTGCAGATTGATACCGCCGACAAAGCCGATCCGGCCGTCGATCACCGCCAGCTTGCGGTGCAGGCGGCGCAGGCGGTTGCGGCGCGGCAGCCAGGTAAAGCGGAATTTGCGGTAGAAGTGGAAATGGGCGCCGGCCTCGGTCAGCAGCGCCACCCAGTCGGCGGGAAAGGTACGCGAACCGAAGCCGTCGACCAGGATGCGCACTTCGACCCCGCGCCGCGCCGCCGCGACCAGCGCTTCGGCCAGCGGCCGCGTGGTGGTGTCGATGCGGAAGATATAGGTTTCCAGCTGGATATCGTGGCGGGCGCCATCTATCGCCGCCTTCAGTGCCGGAAAGAACTCATCGCCATTGCGCAGCAGGTCGACCCGGTTTCCGGGCAGGAACCGGCTCATTGCACCCGCTCCGCCGGCAGCAGTTCGGCTGACAGCGGCAGATGATCGGACAGACGCGACCACGGCGGGCCGGACAGCACCTCGGCACGGCTTACGCTGAGCCCGCGCACGTAGATGCGGTCGAGCCGCAGCAGCGGCAGGCGGGCCGGAAAGCTGCGGCCGTGGCGGCCATGGATTTCCTGGTGGACCTCGACCAGACCGAGCGCATCGGCGAACTCGCGATTGGCGCGCGCGCGCCAGTCATTGAAATCACCGGCCAGGATCAGCCCGTTGCCGGCCGGCACGGCATGGGCAATGTACTCGGCCAGCGCCGCCATCTGCTTGCGCCGGTCGCGGCCCAGCAGGTTCAGGTGCACGCACAGTGCGGTGACGTCGATCGGCCAGCCGGGCAGGCTCAGGTCACAGTGCAGCAGGCCCCGGCTTTCCAGCCGGTTGACCGAGATGTCGCGGTTGCACCACTGCCGGATCGGAAAGCGGCTGAGGATGGCATTGCCGTGATGGCCGTTGTCGTAGCCGGCATTGAGCCCGTATACCGCCTTCTGCGACAGCTTGCGTGCCAGGTAGTCGTGCTGCGGGATCGACGGAAAGGTTTCCAGCCGCTGGGCGCGCAGCAGATTGCGTCCCTGCACTTCCTGCAGGAACAGCACGTCGGCGCCGAGCAGTTCCAGCTGCTGGGCGATCCCGGGCAGACTGACATGCCGGTTCAGCGGGCTCATGCCCTTGTGAATATTGAACGAAGCGATGCGCAGAGCGTTGACCGTTTGCATCAGGCACTAATCCGGTGACCTGCGGCGGAGATGCCGCGCCGGCACCACGCCGGCACCGATGGTATCGGCGGCGGACAGCGCAGTCCCGGGTGAATTTTCGCCCTGCGCGAACACAGCGGTATTCGCGCCTGGCAGGGTCTACATGGTAGCACCGCGCCTGCGGCGCAAGCCCCGTTGCATGGAAATTGTCCGCCAGCGCCACTTGCTGGTCAGCCGCGAAAACGGTCAGTATGGATCAGGTGGCCTTTCGCCACGGGAGGAACGCATGAGTGATGCTTTCGACTGGCATGGTGGCCGGACCACCCGCCACACCCTGGTCGACGCGGCTTACCGCAATACCCGGAATGTGCGCCGCTTCATGCTGGCCCAATGCGGGGCCAGCTTCCGCTTCGACCGTGACTTCATGGCCTGGATCCGGAACGGCGAGCGCAAGACCATGGGTGAGGTGGCAGAGGAATGGCTGGGACGGCACCCGCCCCCGTGATCCTGTTCAGCACCTCCGCCCGTCAGGCACGTCGCCCGCGCCCGATGCGGCGCCAGAATGCCACCGGGCCAGCGAGAAAACCCCGCACCTGCCGGCAGCCGGCGGCAGGCGGGTCTCCTGCGGTCGCGACGCCCGCCACGGCAGCCTGCCCGCGGGCAGGGGGTGCCCCCTGCCCTGCCCAGGCCACATTGACCCAGACCAGCACCCCGAGCAGCATCACTGCGGCAAGCAGCGACCCATGACGGCGCCACCAGTATCGCCCCGGCATCAGTGCCTGCCTTTCCCGGCAATATGCGGTTTCGCAAGCGAACATGCCGCCAGCCGCCTGGTGAAAAAAGACATCGGAAAATCCTCTGGATGGAAAATCGCTGATGGCAGCGGCCGATCGGCCATGCCGTATCAATACCAAAATTATCAATCAAGCATTTGTCATTGGTAAATAATCCAATCCGATTAGGGCTAGTCTATTTTGCTTAGTGGCGGCAATTCCCCTTGCCGCAGTCAGCGGACGCGACTATTTTCCCTGCATTCATCATGATGCCTGGGTATCCATGCCGCGCGCGCGCCTGCTGTTGATCGACGACCACACCCTGTTCCGTACCGGCCTGCGGCTGGTGCTGGCGGACTGCCCGCTGCTGGGGGAAATTTTCGAGGCAGGTTCGATCATGGAGGCGGTGCAGACGCATGGCACGATGCCGGTGGACATCATCCTGCTCGATATCCAGCTGCCGGGTCTGAACGGACTGGACGGCGTGCGGGTCCTGCTGCGCTACTTCCGCTCGGCGCGCATCCTGGTCGTGTCCGGCAGTACCGACAATGCTGCGGCCCAGGCCGCAGAGGTTCCCGGGGTCGTCGGCTTTCTGTCGAAATCAGCCACGGCCGGGGAAATCGAGGAAGCGATCGCCTGCTGCCTGCGCGGCGAGCGCCATTTCCCGCAGGATGCCGCCAGCCCGGCCACCCCCAGTCCCCAGGGGGCACTGACGCCGCGCCAGCTCGAGGTACTCGGTCAGCTCTGCCTCGGCCGTTCGAACAAGGTCATCGCTCATCATATGGGGCTGTCGGAAAACACCATCCGCGTCCATGTCGCCGCCATTCTCGATCATCTGGGGGTCTTCAGCCGGACCGAGGCGGTGCTCGAGGCCATGAACCGTGGTCTGGTGCAGAAGCCATGATCCGCTGCCCGTGGCCCCGCTTCGACGAACCGCGCCTGCTGGCCGCGCAAATGGCGCTGATTGACCAGAGTTTCGGCATGGCCATGCTCGGCTGCAGCATGGCCGCGCTGTTGCTGGCCATGAGCATCGTCCTGTCCGGCGGTGGCCATGCGGTCGGCGGGTGGGCGGCGGCCATGGCCGTGGCCTGCGGCATCGGCCATTACGGCCGCCGGCTGTTTCCGGCGCGCACCAGCGAGGAACAGGCATGCGGTTATGCCACGGCGCTGACCCTGTTGCTGACCGTTCTTGGCGGTTTGTGGGGGCTTGCGGGCTGGCTGTATCTGGACTTGCGCTTTCCGCCCAGCGCCGTCTGCCTGCTGTCGCTGATTGCCGGCATGAGTTCGGCGGCCCTGTCGATTTTCTCGCCCTGCCTGCCGCTGGCCGTCGGCTTCCTGCTGCCGGCCATCCTGCCGGTCTGGGGCGTGTTTCTGGTTTCGGACAATCCGCACTACCTGCCGCTGCAGCTCGGCGTTCCGCTGTACCTGCTGGCGTTGCTGGTGTTCGCATACAATTACTGGCGCGGTGCGCGGCGCTCGATCCAGCTGCGTTTCGAGAATATCGAGCTGGTTGCGCAACTGCACCGGCAGACCGAACTGGCCGAAGAGGCCAACCGGGCCAAGTCGGTCTTCCTGGCCTCGGCCAGCCATGACCTGCGCCAGCCGCTGCACGCGCTCGGCCTGTTCGTGGTGTCGCTGGGCCGCACGGCACTGAGCGAAAAACAGCGCGAGCTGCTGGACCATATCGAAGCCTCCTCGGCCGCCGCCCGCGAAATGCTGAATACGCTGCTGGATTTCTCCAAGCTGGAAGCCGGCGTTATCGAGGCCAGGCCCCGGCCGTTCCGGCTGCAGCCGATGCTGCGCAAGCTGGAGAACGAGTTCGCGCCACAGGCCGACGGCAAGGCGCTGATCTACCGCACCCGCGACACGACCGGCGTGGCCAATGCCGACCCCGGTCTGGTCGAGCTGATCCTGCGCAACCTGATTGCCAATGCCATCCGCTATACCAGCGAGGGCGGCCTGCTGGTCGGCTGCCGCCTGCGCGGCAGCGAGCTGGCGATCGAGGTCTGGGATACCGGCGCCGGCATCCCGGCCTCGCAGCACCGGGAAATTTTCAGGGAATTCCACCAGCTCGGCAATCCGGAACGCGATCGCCGCAAGGGGCTCGGACTCGGGCTGGCCATCGTCGACGGGCTGACGCGCACCATGGGGGTGCGGGTGGAGCTGGCCTCCGTGCCGGCACGCGGTTCGGTATTCCGTCTGTTCCTGCCGCAGGCCGGCACCGAGCAAGCAGTTGCCGAAACCGTGCCGGCCGCGTCCGGACTGCCGTCCCTGCAGGGCAGGCGCATTCTGGTCGTCGACGACGATCCTGCCGTCCGCACGGCCATGACCGGACTGCTGGCCGGCTGGGGCAGTCAGTGCCTGGCGGTCGAGTCGGTTCAGGAGGCCGTCGACTGCCTGGACGGGTTCACGCCGGAGCTGGTGATCGCCGACTACCGGCTGCGCGGACAGCAGACCGGCCAGCAGGCGCTGGAAGCGATTTTCGCCCGCCTCGGCCAGTCGCTGCCGGCCGTGATCCTGACAGGTGACACCGCACCGGACCGGCTGCGCGATGCCCGTGCCAGCGGCGCGTTCCTGCTGCACAAGCCGGTCGATACCGATGTACTGCTCCTGACCCTGGCACGACTGCTCGAACGCCGGCAGGGCCTGCGCCCGGGCATGCTGGAGGGTTCATCCGCCCATTTCTGGTATCTGCCGGCAGCAAAGGACGAAAACCTGGCCTGAACCGGGTGGCTGATGACGGGCGGGCGCTCACGGCCTGAGCCTGTCCGGCCGGGCCGCCGCCGGGCGGCGGCGGCCCTCGCCGTTCAGGAACGCGTCAGCGCTTTCAGCGTATCGGCCACCACGCGGGTATGAGCGGCGGTTTCCGAAGTGCGGCCACTGGCGTTCTCGATGGTCTTCAGCATGCCGGCAATCGCTTCCACATCACCGGACTGCTTGTCGATCTTCTGCGCCACATCGCCGATGCTGCCGGTCAGCGTGGCGATGTCCGAACCGATTTCGCCGGCGCTGTTGCGCGTCTGCTCCGCCAGCCGGCGCACCTCGTCGGCCACCACGGCAAAACCGCGTCCGGCCTCGCCGGCCCGGGCCGCCTCGATCGCCGCATTCAGCGCCAGCAGGTTGGTCTGATCGGAAATCTGCTGGATGATCGCCACCACGCCGCGAATGCGGCTGCTGGCCTCGCCCAGGTTTCTGGCGCTTTCGGCGGCATTGGCCGCTTCGCGGGCCAGCACGTCCACGGTGTCGCTGGCTTCGCGCACGGTGGCTTCCTGCTCGCCGACCTGCGAGGTGAGACCTTCCACCGACGTGTACAGATCCTGCGAGCAGTTTTCCATCTGGCTGGCAGTCTCGATGCGCTGGCTGTGCGCCTGCTGCAGCGCGGCGCCGAGGTCGTTGAGACCGATCGCCACCGCCCGCATCCGCTTGTCGAAAATCTCGGGGTCCAGCTGCTCGCCGAAGCGCTGGTGCTTGTACTCGGTGAGCTGCTGCTCCATCACCCGCGACAGCCCTGACAGCTTGCCGACCTGACGATGCAGGAAAAAGGCCTTGAAACGCCCGTAGTGGGCGACAAAATTGTCGACGTAGTTGTCGCGGAAGGTCGTGCCGGGCGGCACGCGGAAGAAAAAGACCGCCGTCAGCGTCTGGTTCAGGTTCAGGCCGAGAATTTCGCCGAAGGTGGAAAAGCCGGCCAGATGTTCGCAGTCGAACACGCCGCCGAGTCCGGCCAGTTCCTTGCCGTTGTTCAGCCGGCGCAGGATGCAGTCGTTGAGGATGCCGGCCAGCGGTGCGCCGGGCTTGCCCTGCATGAAGGTCCGGAAATCCCGGATTGTGCCCTCGACGAAGCCGGTACGCCGCACCATCAGCAACTCTTCCCCCGGTGCAATGTCGCAGAAGAAATGGACGCAGCCGCGCTCGGCATCGATCTGCGAGATCGAGCGGACATACAGCTCGTCGCCGACGCGGATGGCGAACGAGTAGTCGGCCAGTTTTTCGTCCAGCGCCCGCGGTTCACAGCGGAAATGCTCGCACAGCGCCTCGACGAACGGCACCATCCGCCCGCTGCCGTTGATGACGTGGCTGATCTCGCGCCGGGCCAGCGACGCGCGGATCACGTGGAAACGGGTATCGGTCGGTTCGAAGTTCTGGCTCTTCAGCACACCGAAGCGGATGCCCTTGCTGATTTTCAGGAACACGACCACCGCGTGGTTCTCGAGCTTGCGCTTGCCGTCGTGAATCCAGGTATGGGTGAAGTCCAGCTTGCCGCCGGCCGAGCCGCCGACGAACAGGCACGGGAAACGGCCCGAGTCGTACAGCGCTTCCATGAAGAACGATTCCGACGCGGACAGCCCGTCGATCATCACATAGGCCAGCGTGTCCCGATGGTCGATGTCGATGTCGACATTCAGCATGTCGATCGACTGGCGGATCTTCGCCACCCGCTCCTCGATCGGCAGCGTGATCTGTCCGCCGCGACGCAGGTCCTCGCTGCCCAGCGGCACCGAGACCAGTTGCGCACGCTCGACCAGCGTCGCGTCAAAACACTGGACGACAATGCGGTCCCAGCGATCGCCGGTCTGGCAGTACAGGCCGCCCGTGCTCGAGCACAGCTCACCGGCGGTCGAGCTCAGGATGACCGGTACGCCGGGAAAGCGCCCGGTAATCTGGCTTGCCACTGCGTCGATATCGACATGCGGCGACACGTAGACGGACACGAAGGTCGGCGCGGCGCCAAGGCCGGACAGCGCGGCAGCCAGCCCGGAGGAACCGGTTTCCAGCGTGACCACGCCACTCTGTGTCTTCGCCAGGGAGTGCTTGAAGCGGTTGAAAACATTCATGTATGCATCTCACAAACGGGACAGCCGCTGAGCCATCGGCCGCCACCGGGGTTTCGGCGCCATTCGCCACTCATTCAGCATACGCCGTCAACCGGCACAACAACAGTTTCTGGCCGATATGCCTAGCACCCGGCCAGGGTGCGGATCGCCTCGGCATTCGACGGCGAGAACGCCAGTCCGGCCGCCTCGCGCCAGTCCAGCCAGCGCCAGGCGACGTGCTCGCGCGGTGCCAGCGTCGGCGTGACCGCATCGGCCACGCACAGCGTGAACACGTGTTCGGTATTGTGGGTCACGCCCGGCGCGTAGCGGTGACGCCAGCGCGGGTAGATTTCCCAGACCGTGTGCCGCCGGCAATCGGTCAGCACGCCGTCGCGGATACCGGTTTCTTCCGCCACTTCGCGGCGCGCGGCCCCGGCCAGATCCTCACCGGCCTCGACGCTGCCGGTCACTGACTGCCAGTAGCCGGGCGCATCGGCACGCTCGATCATCAGCACGCGCAGATCAGGGGTATGGATGACGACCAGAACGGAGACCGGATGCTTGTAGTCCATGCGAGCCTTTCAGTCGTGTCAGCCGTGGCCGATATCGGCGCGGCATGCCGCCAGGGTGCGGGCGATCGCCCTGACCCGCCGCGCTTCTTTCGGTGCCGTGCGCGCCAGCAGTGACGAGCGCGCCAGCCAGCCGACCAGTGGCAGCGCGCGTGACAGTACGGCGCGCACGGCAGCACCGGAGCGGCTGACGCACAGTGTCGACAGGGTATCGAAGTCGTCGTCGGACACGTAGCGGGTCACGCTGGACAGGAACAGCAGCACGTCGAAGCCCTGCAGCAGCGGCAGCGGCAAATAGCGGTCGTAGTCGGTCTCGAAGTCGATGCGGCCGAGGCGGCCTTCCGGCCCGAGGGTCAGGTTGCGCGCCTGGGCGCCGCCATGCCAGTGGCCGGCCGCATGAAAGTCGGTCAGGTCAGTGACCGCCAGCGTCAGCCAGCGCAGGCAGGCGGCGGGGTCGTCACGCGGATTCAGCTCGTCTTCCAGCGTCCAGCCGGCATCACTCATGACGAAGGCATCACGGTCGACGGCAAGAATTTCCGGCACCCGGCAGCCGGCGGCATGCAGCGCAGCCAGCCGTACCGCTTCGACCGGCAGGTCGGCCGGATAGACGCGAGGCACGAACGGAACGCCAGGCGCAAGCTTGCGCCGCAGCCAGGGCGCATAGAGTGGAAAGCAGCGATCGCGCCAGCGCGGCGGCATCGCCTTTTTGACGAAGGCGTCCTGCGCCTGCCAGCGACAGGGCGACACCGGGCGACGCCCGGTCAGTGCGGCGGTCACGGCAGACAGATCGGCGCGGCGCGCCGACAGCAGATCGGAAACGGAAGAATCGGACATCACGGACCAACAGGGGGAAAACGGCTGCCCACCGGGCCGGCGACAGCGATGTGCAGCCCGTCCCGGCCGGCAGTCGGCATCAGGGTTTACTCGAGTGGCGGCCAGGAGGCCAGCAGGCCGGCCAGTTCGACGGCGGATTTGACCCCCATCTTCTCCAGCACGCGCGAACGGTGGACTTCGACCGTCTTGATGCTGATGTCCAGCGCCTCGGCGATCTGCTTGTTCAATCGCCCGGCCAGCACATGCTGCATGACCTCGCGTTCGCGGTCGGTCAGCTGACGCAGCGCCGCATCGACCCGCTCGCGGCCGGCCCGCGCATTGCGGCGCTCGCTGTCGCGTTGCAGACAGTCGCCGACCCGCGCCAGCAGCACTTCGTCATCGAACGGTTTTTCCAGGAAATCCGCCGCGCCCATCTTCAGCGCGGCCACGGCCAGCGGCACGTCGGCGTGCCCGGTCAGAAACAGCACCGGCGGACAGCGGCCACCGGCCGTCAGCCGCTCGAACAGCACCAGGCCGCTGATGCCGGACAGACGCATGTCCAGTACCAGGCAGCCGGCGGCGGCGACCACCTCCGGGCAGGCCAGCACGGCTTCGCCGGACTCGAAGGCGCGGACCCGGAAGCCATTGCCCTCGAACAGCCAGCTCAGCGCATCGCGCACCGCGTCATCGTCATCGACCAGCAGCACTTCGCGCTGCTGGCCGGCCTCACTTGCTTTCATCGGAAGCCTCCGTCCGGGGCGGCGCCGGCTGTGGCGCGACCGCCAGTTCACCGATTACGCGTACTTCTCGCTGCGGGAACGGCATTTCGATGCCGTTGGCCTTGAACTTGCGCCAGATGCCGAGGTTGATCGCCGACTTCGGACCGAACGAACCGTTTTCCGGGTCACCGATCCAGTAGCCGACCGTCAGCGTGATGCTGCTGTCGCCAAACGCGATCACATAGGCACCCGGCCCCGGGTCCTTCATTACCCGCGGCGCTTCCTGTGCGGCCTCGATCATCAACTGCATCGCCAGTTCCAGGTCGGTGTCGTAGGCCACGCCAACATCCTGGCTGACCCAGATCGCCCGATCGGAATACGAGGTATTGACGACGGTGTTCGCAATCATGGTGTCGTTCGGAATCAGCGCTTCGGTGCCGTCGGACTGGCGCAGGACCAGATAGCGCGAGGTGATCTCGCGGATCACGCCGGTCCGGTTGTCGACCACGATGCGGTCACCGATGCGCACCGACCGTTCCAGCAGGATGATAAAGCCGGACACGTAGTTGCTGGCGATCTTCTGCAGGCCGAAACCGAGGCCGACGCCCAGCGCCCCGCTGAATACCGACAGCACGGTCAGGTCGATGCCGACAATCGGCAGCGCGATCAGCACCGCGGCCACCATCAGGCCGGTGCGGATGATCTTGCTGATGACGATGCGGAAGCTCAGATCGAGATGGGACAGCTTCATCATCCGGCTGTCGATGATCCGGCTGACCCACAGCGCGACGAACACCACCACCGACACCCAGATCAGCGCATTGACGATCATGAACAGCGTCAGCCGGTTCTTGCCGATATGGAAGCTGACCGAATCCAGCCACTCGAACAGCGCGCCATCGAAGCCGAGCATGTAGGAAATGAAGCCGACCCAGAGAATGGCCGACAGCGTGTGTTCGGTGCCCTGCTCGATCTTGCCCTTCGGCAGCACGCTGCGCACCACCGCCGTCGCCACGCGGATCACCATCATCCAGAACAGCAGCACGGTGCCGATCAGCAGCACGCCGAAATGCGGCTGCTGGAACAGGCGGATATTGATCACGGCCGCCGCCGCGCACAGCAGTCCGGCCGACAGCGGCAGCACGATGCGCTGGCACAGATACGGCAGCAGCCGTTCCAGCCGCTGCGGGTTGCCGGCCAGCGCGCGCTTGCGCGTCCAGCGCGACACCAGCACGCCGAGATAGACGAAAGCCAGCACCAGCGCCAGTTCGGCCAGCCCGCGCGGCCGGGTCAGCAGGGCGACGATCAGGTCGAATTTGTCTGCCTGCGCCTCCATCAACCGGTCGATGGGCGCAGCGTACTGGCTGAGGGGATCGGGGGTGGGCATGCGGGGACAGGGGCTCCGTCAGGAATATCGTGTGAAAACAGGGAAAACGCGGCGCGCGGGGCCCCCGCGCGGCCGGTTCAGTCAGCGACAGCCGGCCGGAGCTGGCCGTCGTCGAGCCGGTAGATGCGGTCGGCGCGGGCGGCCAGTTCCATGTCGTGGGTGACGATGATCAGCGCCGTGCCGAGCCCCTGATTCAGCTCCAGCATCAGCGAGTACACACTTTCCGCGGTATGGCGGTCAAGGTTGCCGGTCGGTTCGTCGGCCAGCAGGCAGGCCGGATGGGTGACCAGCGCCCGGGCAATCGCCGCGCGCTGGCGCTCGCCGCCGGACAGTTCGCCGGGACGGTGCGTCAGCCGGTGTCCGAGTCCGACCCGTTCCAGCATCGCGGCCGCCCGCTGCTCGGCCTCGGCCTGGTTCAGGCGCCGGATCAGCAGCGGCATGGCAACGTTCTCCAGTGCGGAGAACTCGGGCAGCAGGTGGTGGAACTGGTAGACGAAGCCCAGCGACCGGTTGCGCACCACGCCGCGCTCGCGTTCACCAAGGGTGGCCAGATCCTGCCCGGCCACGCTGACGCGGCCGGTGGTCGGCGAATCCAGTCCGCCGAGCAGATGCAGCAGGGTCGACTTGCCGGAGCCGGAACTGCCGACGATGGCGATGCGCTCGCCGGCCGCCACTTCGAGATCGATCCGGGTCAGCACCGGCGTTTCCAGCCCGGTATAGGTCTTGCCGAGTCCTTCGGCGCGCAGGACGGGTTCACTCATAGCGCAGGGCCTCCGCCGGTTGCATGCGCGCGGCGCGCCAGCTCGGGTACAGCGTGGCGAAGAAGGCCAGCAGCAGCGCGATGATGGCAATGGTCGACACATCGGCAAACTGCACGTCGCTGGGCAGATGGTCGATCATGTAGACGTCACTGGACAGCAGCTTGGTACCGAGCACGGCTTCGATCACCGGCACGATCCGGTCCAGGTTCAGCGCGATCAGCACACCGCCGGCGACGCCGGACACGGTGCCGATCACCCCCGACAGCGCCCCCTGCAGCATGAAGATGCGCATGATCGACCCCGGACTGGCACCCAGCGTGCGCAGAATGGCGATATCGGCGCGCTTGTCGGTCACCACCATCACCAGGGTCGAGACCAGGTTGAAGGCGGCCACGGCGACGATCAGCGTCAGGATGATGGTCATCATGCGTTTCTCGATCTGCACCGCGCGGAAGTAGCTCGCGTTCATGTCGGTCCAGTCGGTCAGCACGACATTGTCCGGCACGCGCGCATACAGGTCGTGCTTGACCTGCGGCGCCTGCATCAGCTCGGTCAGCTTGACCCGGACCCCGGATACATTGCCGCCGAGACGGAACAGCCGTTGCGCGTCGGACAGGTCGATCATGGCAAAGCCGGAGTCGTATTCGAACATGCCGACCTTGAACAGGCCGGCCACGGTAAAGGTCTTCAGGCGCGGCAGCATGCCGGCCGGCGTGAACTGCCCTTCCGGCGTAATCAGGTTGACCTTGTCGCCAACGCTGACGCCGAGGGCGCGCGCCATTTCCACCCCCATGACGATGCCGAAGCCACCCGGCTTGAGGTCGGTCAGCTTGCCGACCACCATGTGCTCGCCAACATCGACCACGCCGGGCTCCTGCGCCGGATCGATGCCGCGGATCAGCGCGCCGCGCACGCTGCCGGCCGATGACAGCAGGCCCTGGGCATTGACGAACGGCGCCGTGGCGACCACGCGCGGATCACCGGCCAGTGCCTTCTGCACCGAGCCCCAGTCGGCCAGCTGGCCATTGACACCGCTGGCTTCCAGGTGCGAGGCCACGCCGAGCATCTTGGTGCGGATTTCCTTCTGGAAACCGTTCATGACCGACAGCACGATAATCAGCGCCGCGACCCCGAGGGCAATGCCGATGACCGAGACCAGCGAAATGAAGGAGATGAAGCTTTCCTGCCGTTTGGCGCGCACGTAGCGCAGGGCAATCAGGGTTTCGAAGCTCATCGGGCGCTTTGATACGGGTTGACCAGCGCGCGCATCATGTCAGCCAGGAAATCGCGCACCTGGTTTTCATCGCAGCCCATCAGGACCGCGTCTTCGAACGCATCCTGGGCAACCTGGCGCAGCTCGGTCAGATTTTCGTTCATGACCTTGATCTTTTCCACGCAGGCAACCGGCTGGCCGTCCGGGGCAAGCCAGACGGGGAAAACGGGACCGCTGTCATTCATCACGAGGCTTTCTTGCTGTCGCCGTGGCCGGAAGCATGCTTGCCGGTCGCGGCATGGGACTTGGACTTCTTGTCGGCCGAGTCTGCGCCGGACTTCTTATCGTCGCCTTTCCTGGCCGATTTTTTGTCCGACTTGCCGTCGTCGGCCTTGCTGCACTCGGCTTCGGCCTGCTTGCGCTGCTTCGCGCTCAGGCCCTTCTTCGGCGGCGGGCAGGTCGGACCGTCATCGGCCTTGCCGTGCTTGCCGGCCTTCTTCCCGGCCTTCTTGTCCGCTTCCTCGGCCTTGCTGCACTCGGCCTCGGCCTGCTTGCGCTGTTTCGCGCTCAGGCCCTTCTTCGGCGGCGGGCAGGTCGGACCATCGTCGGCCTTGCTGTTCTTGCCGGCCTTTTTCCCGGCCTTCGTGTCCGCTTCCTCGGCCTTGCGGCATTCGGCCTCGGCCTGCTTGCGCTGTTTTGCGCTCAGGCCCTTCTTCGGCGGCGGGCAGGTCGGGCCATCGTCGGCCTTGCTGTTCTTGCCTGCCTTTTTCCCGGCCTTCTTGTCCGCTTCCTCGGCCTTGCGGCATTCGGCTTCGGCCTGCTTGCGCTGTTTTGCGCTCAGGCCCTTCTTCGGCGGCGGGCAGGTCGGACCATCGTCGGCCTTGCTGTTCTTGCCGGCTTTCTTGCCGCTGTCCTCGACTGCCGACGACGCGATGACGATGTCCGGGCTCTTGCGCAGCCGGGTCCTGACCGGCGGCGGCGTCTCGCCGTCACCGGAGAAGCGGGCGATGGCATCACCGCCGCTGTCGCGCTTCTTCGACGAGCCCAGATCATCCAGCAGTTCGGCACTGGACACATTGCCCGCCCCACGCGCCACGCGCCGGGCGCCGTTGTAGCGGCTGGCCCAGTAGCCCGAGCTCATGTTGACGATTTCGATATTCTTGCCGGTACGCGGCGCATGGATGAACTTGTTGTTGCCGATGTACAGCCCGACGTGCGAGTTTGCAAACCCGCGCGTGTTGAAGAACACCATGTCGCCCGGGCGCAGTTCGTCGCGGCCGACCGACACGCCGAGGCGTGCCTGTTCCGCCGCAGTGCGCGGCATGTTGACGCCGGCGGACTTCTCGAAGATGTAGCGGATAAAACCGGAGCAATCGAAACCCTGGGTCGGCGAATTGCCGCCAAAGCGGTACGCTATGCCCATCAGGCTCATTGCCTGGAGGATCAGATCCCCCATCGCGTCCTCGCCCGGCGCGGACAAACGTGGCTCCTGGCGGTTCTGTGCGGCGGTGTTGCTCGCCCGCGCGGGCTCCGCAAGGGCAACGACGGAGCACGCCAACAGCAGGACGGCGGCGGTTCGGGCAATCAATTTCATGGGGGCCGAATGTAATCGACCCACCCCGCGCTGTAAAGACAACAGCCCGTGCTTATATACTTGGACGTCCTTCGACGGGTACCCGAAAACGCATGCTCAAAGAAACCTTCGTCGCCATGCGCGACCTGCCGCGCATGAAAGAAATCTCGGCCATTCTCATCCGGCATGGCCTAGGAGAATTCGCGCAGCGGCTGAAGCTGCCGCGCGTGGTCGAGAAGGGAATCGAGTGGCTGCATGTGCCGATGCCGTCCCCTGACGACTACATTCCGACCCCGGTCCGCCTGCGCCGTTCGCTGGAAGATCTCGGCCCGACTTTCATCAAGCTCGGCCAGATCCTCGCTACCCGGGTCGATGTGTTCCCGCCGGACTGGATCGCCGAATTCGAAAAGCTGCAGAGCGATGCGCCGGCGCTGCCGGAAGGCGATGTGACGCGGCTGGTGTCAGCGGCGCTCGGCATGCCGGTGGCCGAAGCATTTGCCGAATTCAACCCGCATCCGATCGGCGCGGCGTCGATCGCCCAGGTCCACCGCGCCATGCTGATGGACGGTACCCCGGTCGCAGTCAAGCTGCGCCGGCCGGGCATCGTCGACAAGATCGACGCCGACCTGCGCATCCTCGGTCACCTGGCGCGACTGATCGAACTGGAGTTCCCCGACATCCGCCGCTACCAGCCGGGCGAGATCGTCAATCAGTTCGCCAAGGCGCTGAAGCGCGAACTCAACCTGGCCGGCGAGGCGCGCAATATGGAACGCTTCGCCCAGCATTTCGCCGGCGACCCGCATATCGTGGTGCCGAAGGTGTACTGGGCGCTGACCAACCCGACCATCAATGTGCAGGATTTCGTCGACGGCATTCCGGCCATGCGTCTGGACCTGGCCGAGGCGGCCGGGCTGGACCGCAAGCTGCTGGCACGACGCGGCGCCGACGCGGTGCTGAAAATGATCCTGCTCGACGGGCTGTTCCATGCCGACCCCCACCCCGGCAACGTGTTCTTTCTGGCGGAAAACCGCATCGTTTTCATCGATTTCGGCATGGTCGGGCGCTTGTCGCGCGATCGCCGCGACCAGCTGGCCGACCTGCTGTCGGCGCTGTCGCGCCGCGATGAACGCGGCGTCTACGACGTGCTGATCGACTGGACCGGCAGCGCCCAGGTCGACGACGACGGGCTGAAGGCCGATATCGCCGAGTTCCTGTTCCAGTACGACGGCCTGTCGCTGTCCGAACTGGACCTGACCCAGCTGATCAACGACATCATGGCCCTGATGCGCGAGCACTCGATCGTGCTGCCGGCCGACCTGTCGATGCTGTTCAAGGCACTGATCACGCTGGAAGGCTTTGCGCGCCAGCTCGATCCCGATTTCAAGCTGGTCGCCCACCTGACGCCGTTCGTCCGCCACATCATTCTGGCGCGCTACACGCCGAAGGCCATCGCCGACAAGAGCGTGCGCGGGCTGCTGGACATGGTCGGCATGGTCGCCGATCTGCCGCGCGACATTTCGCGCCTGCTCGGCACCGCCCGGCGCGGCAAGCTGCGGCTGGATATCGACGTCAAGCGGCTGGACAGCTTCGGTCACCAGATCGACAAGAGTGCGAACCGGCTGACCATGGGCATCGTGACCGGTTGCCTGATCATCGGCTCCAGCATCGTCATGACCGTCAATGCCGGCCCGACGCTGTTCGGCCTGCCGGTGTTCGGCTTTTTCGGTTTCATGATCGCGTTTTTCAACAGCATCTGGCTGATCCTGTCCATCTGGCGGGCCGGCAAGGACCATGTATGACCCTGCGCACGCCCATCCTGACCTGGCTGACGGCCCTGCTGCTGGCCCAGGCCGCCATCGCCGCCCCGTCGCTGCGGACGCTGAAGCTGAAGCAGCAACGGGGTGAGGACGTGGCCGCCGCGCTGGAACCGCTGCTGGAGCCCGGCGAGCGCGTGGCCGGCCTGCCCGATGCAGTGGTGATCAGCGCCGAACCGATCCGCCAGGCCGAACTCGCCCGGCTGGTGGCCCAGCTCGACAGCCGGCGCCGGCAATGGCGGCTGGAAGTCGACACCTCGGCGCTGCTGCCGCGCCGGCACGCCGCCCCTGCCCGGCCGAACACCGGCCGGGTCGACATCGGCGTGTGGCGTCCCGGCGGCCATGGCCGGCCGGGTGTCGGGGTCGACATCGATGCCGGCGAGATTCCGCTTGGCAGTCGCCCGGCGGTCCCGGCCGACGACGGGCAGTGGCTGGTGGTGGCCGAAGGCGGCAAGGCCCGGGTCGATACCGGCCCGCTGCGGCCCGCCCACTGGGTGCTCGCCTACCCTGACGGCCGCTATTCGCCGCGCCAGCCGTGGCAGACCAGTGGCGGCGGTTTCTGGCTGCAGGCGCGCGCCGACGGCGACGAGGTGGTCCTGACGCTGGCCGTCAGCCCGGGCCAGTTACCGGCCGGCCGCAATGGCAATACGAGCAGTACCCGGGTGCGCGGACGGCCCGATGCCTGGCTGACGATCGCCAGCGTAGTGCACGAGGCCGACGGCAGCGACACCCTGGTGCTGGGTCAGGGTGGCAGCCGCTACGCGTCGACCGCCATGGTCCGCGTCCGCCTCACCCGCCCCTGAAGCTGCCCAGCGCTGGCCCCAGCCGGTATAATCCGTTTTTGTCCACGCAATCCGCCCGCTATGGCGCACCAAACCCAATGGAAACCGAACGCGACCGTTGCCGCGATTGTCGAACGCGACGGCCGCTTCCTGCTGGTCGAGGAACAGACCTCGGCCGGCTTGATGCTCAACCAGCCGGCCGGTCACTGGGAACAGGGCGAAACACTGCTCGCCGCCACCCGCCGCGAAGCCTATGAGGAAACCGGCTGGCATGTCGAGCCGACCGCGCTGGTCGGCATCTACGCCGCGCCGAAGCGCGACGAGCCCGAGCTGGTCTACTTGCGCTTCGCCTTTGTCTGCACCGCACTCGACCATGATGCCGACGCCGTGCTGGATGACGGCATCGTCCGCCCGCTGTGGCTGACGGCTAAGGAAATCGCCGCCAGCGTCGACCGGCAGCGCAGTTCGCTGGTGTACCGCTGTGTGCAGGATTACCTGGCCGGACGCCGCTACCCGCTCGACCTGCTGACCCACACAGGTTTTCCCCCGGACCGCTGATGCCGTCCGTTCAGGGCCCCGCCCCCGACACCGCTCCCCGCTGGAGAACGCATGCCGCCGACCCGTGCCCTGCTGCCCGTGCTGCTGATGGTCCTGAATGCAGCCCTGCCTGCCGTTGCGTCCGCCGACGAGGCGTTGCCGCTGTGCTACGGCTACGGCTGCCGTGTCGACACCCGCTTTGCCGTCAGCACACCGCAGCAGGCGGAAGTGGCGCAGCTGTTTGCCCACGTCGCGACGCCGGACGACGAACGCCGCGCCGTCTCGCAGGCCATCGGCCTGCTGGAACGGATCGCCGGCGAGCAGACGCCGATCCGGGACGACAAGGGCGGCAATTTCAGCGACGGGACGTCGCCGGGGCGGCGCGACTGCGTCGACCACAGCACCACCAATGCCGAATGGCTGCTGTGGCTGCGCGACAAGGGCTGGCTGCGGCTGCACACGCCGGCCGGCAAGGCCTGGCGCGCGCCATGGATAGTGGATCTGCACTACACCGCGGTAATGACCGATGCCGGTGGCCGGCAATGGGCGGTGGACAGCTGGTTTTTCGATAACGGACACGATGCGGCCGTGGTGCCGCTGGATGTCTGGATGAAAGGATATTCCCCGTCATGACGGAGAAAAAACGCATCGTCGTCGGCCTGTCCGGCGGCGTCGACTCGTCGGTGACCGCTCACCTGCTCAAGCAGCAAGGGCATGAAGTCATCGGCGTGTTCATGCAAAATTGGGAAGACGACAACGACGACGACTACTGCTCGATCAAGCAGGACTCGCTCGACGCCATGAGCGTGGCCGACCGGCTGGGCATCGACATGGAGATCGTCAACTTCGCCGCCGAGTACAAGGACCGCGTGTTCCAGTACTTCCTCGACGAGTATGCCGCCGGCCGCACGCCGAACCCGGACGTGCTGTGCAATGCCGAGATCAAGTTCAAGGCCTTTCTCGACTACGCCATGACCCTCGGCGCCGACTGTATCGCCACCGGCCACTACGCGCGCAAGCTGGAGCGCGACGGCCGGCATTACCTGCTCAAGGGCGTCGACCCGGGCAAGGACCAGAGCTATTTCCTGTACCGGCTGTCGCCGGCGCAGCTGTCGAAGTCGCTGTTCCCGCTCGGCGGGCTGCACAAGACCGAGGTCCGCCGCATCGCCGCCGGGATCGGCCTGCCGAATGCGGCCAAGAAGGACTCGACCGGCATCTGCTTTATCGGCGAACGCCCGTTCCGCGCCTTCCTGCAGCGCTACCTGCCGACCCAGCCCGGCCCGATGGTCACGCCGGAAGGCCGCACGGTCGGCGAACATCAGGGGCTGATGTACTACACCCTCGGCCAGCGCAAGGGCCTGAATATCGGCGGCGACAAGGCCGGCAATGGCGAGCCGTGGTTTGTCGCCGGCAAGGACATGGCCAGCAATACCCTGATCGTGGTCCAGGGCCACGGCCACCCGCTGCTGCTGAAACCGGTACTGGAAGCCTCACAACTGAGCTGGACGCTCGGCGAGGCGCCGGCCGATGGCGACTATGCGGCCAAGAACCGCTACCGGATGAGTGATGCCGCCTGTCGCCTCGACACGCTGTCGCCGGAACGCATCCGGCTGACTTTCACCGACCCGCAATGGGCGGTGACGCCGGGCCAGTCGGCCGTCCTGTACGACGGCGACATCTGCCTCGGCGGCGGCGTCATCGTCTGAGCGTTCAGCGTCGCGCCAGCACCACGCCGGCCGCCACCACGGCCATGCCGGCGATGGCCAGCGGCGTCAGCCGTTCGCCGAACAGGGCAAAGGCCATCAGCGCGGTGGTCGGCGGCGTCAGGTAAAACAGGCTGGCGACGCCGACCGACTCGCCATGGCGGATCAGCCAGTTCAGCAGGCTGATCGCGCCGATCGACAGCACCAGCACCAGCCAGCCAAGCGCAAAGGCGAACGATCCGTTCCAGACGATGTGCATGGACTCGAACCAGGGCGCGACAGCACCGGTCGCCAGCGCACAGGCGGTGAACTGCACCACGCCGCCGGTGCGCCAGTCGAAGTGCGGCACGAAGCGCTTCTGGTACAGCGTACCCAGGGTGATGCCGAACAGCGCGGCCACGACCGGCAGCAGCAGCGGCAGCATGTCGTGGCCGATGCTCAGCCGTGGCCAGACCGTCATCGTTACCCCGGCCAGACTCAGCAGCAGACCGGCCCACTGCCGCCGGCCGACCGGAGCCCGGAACCAGGCCGCCACCAGCACGGCGGTCAGAATGGGCTGCAGGCCCACCACCAGTGCCGTCAGCCCCGGCGACAATCCACGGGAAATGGCACTGAACACGCCGGCCAGATAGACCGCATGCACCAGCAGGCCGGTGACGGCCAGATGGGCGACCATGCGCCGGCTGTCCGGCCACGGCGCGCGCATGAGTAGCGCCAGCACGGTCAGCAGCAAGGCGGTACAGCCATAGCGCACCAGCAGGAACGTCAGCGGTTCGGCATAGGGCAGGCCGAACCTGGCGCCGATAAAGCCGGTACTCCACAGAATGACGAACAGAACGGGCCACAGCGGGCGCAACGCGGCAGAGGACATGACACAGGACCGGCAATGACGGCCGGCCATGGTAATGACATTGACCACAGACGGCGAGTGGCGAATCCCCTGCCCCGCAGCCATTTGCCTGCAGGGGATGCAGCGCCGGCCCCACCGTCGCCGCCGGCATGGTCTCGTTCGACATCCCGCTGGCACTCCCCGCCGCTTCCGGACCAGTGGGAAAAATGCCTACTGCCTGTCAATGGGGCTGAGGTCCGCCCAATATTCCATTTCCAGACTGTATTCCACAGCAGAACTTCCAGGCAATGAATGACGGGCCGGCCCGTAACCCAGGCCGACCCGTCATGATCCTGCAGCCATCAATCAGCTCACGCGCATGCCCGGCTTCGCGCCGTTGTCGACATCGAGCAGGAACAGCCCCTGCGAGTCGTCATTGCCACTGGCGCAGACAATCATCCCCTCGGACACGCCGAAGCGCATCTTGCGCGGTGCAAGGTTGGCGACGACGATGACCTGGCGGCCGATCAGTTTTTCCGGCTCCGGATAGGCGCTGCGGATGCCGGAGAAGATCTGCCGGGTTTCAAAGCCGAGATCGACCTTGAAGCGCAGCAGCTTGTCGGAACCCTCAACCAGACCGGCTTCCAGCACCGTGCCGACCCGCAGATCGAGTTTGGCGAAGTCGGCGATGCCGATGGTGTCGTCCAGCGGTTCGACGCCGAGGCTGGCCGGCGTCACGGCGGCAGGCGTGCTCTGCTTGTTCGCCTCGACCAGCTTTTCGATCAGCACCGGTTCGACGCGCTGCATCAGATGCTGGTACGGCTTGACTGCATGACCCAGCAGCAGCGTCTGCGCATCGTTCCAGTTCAGCGGTGCGACATCGAGGAAGGCCTCGATATCGGTCGCCAGCTTCGGCAGTACCGGTTTCAGGTAAATCGCCAGGATGCGGAAGGCATTGATCAGCACGGTGCACACATCGTGCAGGCGCGCTTCCTCCCCTTCCTGACGGGCCAGCTCCCACGGCTTGTTCGCGTCGACATAGACATTGACCGCATCGGCCAGCGCCATGATGTCGCGCAGCGCACGGCCATATTCGCGGGCCTCGTAGGCGGCGGCAATGCCGTCAGCCTGGGCGCGCAGGGTATCGAGCAGCGGGAGGTCGGCAATCTGTGCGGACAGGCGGCCCTCGAAGCGCCTGGTCAGGAAACCGGCGGCGCGGCTGGCGATATTGATGAACTTGCCAACCAGGTCGGCATTCACCCGGGCGACGAAGTCGTCCAGGCTCAGGTCGATGTCCTCGATGCGGCTGTTGAGCTTGGCGGCGATGTAATAGCGCATCCACTCCGGGTTCAGCCCGCAGTCGAGGTAGCTGCGCGCGGTGATGAAGGTGCCGCGCGACTTCGACATCTTCTGGCCGTCGACGGTCAGGAAGCCGTGCGCGAACACGCCGGTCGGCGCGCGATAGCCGGCGAACTTCAGCGTGGCCGGCCAGAACAGCGCGTGGAAATACAGGATGTCCTTGCCGATGAAGTGGTACAGCTCGGCGTCGGAATCGGCATTGAAATAGCTGTCGAAGTCGATGCCGGTGCGGTCGCACAGGTTCTTGAACGACGCCATGTAGCCGATCGGCGCGTCGAGCCACACATAGAAGTACTTGCCCGGCGCATCCGGAATCTCGAAGCCGAAGTACGGCGCATCGCGCGAGATGTCCCAGTCCTGCAGACCGCCTTCGATCCACTCGTTCATCTTGTTCAGCGCTTCCGGCTGCAGGTGCGGCTGTGACACGCCGTCGGCGCGCAGCGTGCTGCCTGTGGTCCATTCACGCAGGAAGTCGGTGCATTCGCCGAGGCGGAAGAAGAAGTGCTCGCTGCTGCGCAGCACCGGCGTCGCGCCGGACACGGCCGAGTACGGATTTTTCAGTTCGGTCGGGCTGTAGGTCGCGCCGCAGACTTCGCAGTTGTCGCCGTACTGGTCCCTGGCCGCGCACTTCGGACACTCGCCCTTGACGAAGCGGTCCGGCAGGAACATCTGCTTTTCCGGGTCGTACAGCTGCTCGATGGTGCGGCTGACGATCTTGTCGTTGGCACTGAGCTTGCGGTAGATCTGCTCGGAGAACTGCTTGTTCTCCGGCGAGTTGGTCGAATAGTAGTTGTCGTAACCGATATGGAAGCCGCTGAAGTCGGCCAGGTGCTCGGTCTTGACCCGCTCGATCAGCTGTTCCGGCGTTACGCCCTGCTTTTCCGCCGCCAGCATGACCGGCGTGCCGTGGGTGTCGTCGGCACAGACATAGTGGCATTCATGCCCGCGCATCTTCTGGAAACGCACCCACACGTCGGTCTGGATGTGCTCGACCATATGGCCGAGGTGGATGGCCCCGTTGGCGTAAGGGAGGGCACTCGTCACCAAAATTTTGCGTTGCGTCATCAGGATGTCTCTTCTGGAATCTCAAGCGAACGATTATAGCGACAAAGCACGCCGTACCGGGGAGCCGGGACGGCGCGCAGCCGTGGTCTATGACTGGCTGGCGAGGGCCGGCTCGCCGGATTCGCGAGCGCGGGCGGCCATCGCGCGCTGCAGCACGCCGCGCGACAGCCACAGGTACAGCGCAGTCGAACAGGCGGACAGCGCGGCATAACCGACCTCGCCCCACTGCAGATAGGCGAACTTCAGCCCCTCGATGCCGAACACGTACACCACCATCGACAGCATGCCGACCGAGGCGGCGACCGTACCCTTGGCGATCGGACTGGCGGTCAGCGCAAAACGGTACAGCACCGCAAAGCACAGCCCCTCGCCCAGCGAGGTCAGGCTGATGCCGGCAATGATCCAGAACCACGGCACACTGGTCAGCAGACAGCCTGCCAGCATCAGTGTTGCGCCAAGCATTTGCGGCAGACGGCCGACCACGACCGAACGGCCGAGTTGCCAGCGGTCGGAAACCCGGACCAGGATCAGGTTGCCGGCAATCAGCGCGCCGAACACCGGGATCTGCCACAGCCCGTATTCCAGCGTGCTCATGCCGCCGTCCTCGATCAGGAACACCGGCGACAGCGCGATCCAGCCGAGCAGCGGCAGCGCCATGAACGGCATGCACAGCGAGGCGGCGATAAAGCCGCGGTCGGTCAGCACCGCACGGTAGTCGCGGCCGATCTGTGACAGCGGCAGCGGGCCGCTGCCGGGCTGTACCGTCTCCGGCATGAAATACCACAGGCCCAGCCAGCCGAGTGCGGCGATGGCGGCAATCAGCACGAAAATCGAGCGCCACGGCCAGATTTCGATCAGCACCGCCCCGGCCACCGGCCCCAGCAGCGGCGCGATCAGCGCCACATTGGCCATCAGCGCCGTGACCTTGATCGCCGTATTCTCGTCAAAGGCTTCCTGCACGGCGGCATAGCCGACTGCGGCGATAAAGCACAGGCCGACGCCCTGCAGCACGCGCATCGCAATAAAGGATTCGATGCCGCCGACCCACAGCATGGCCAGACAGCTGAGCACGAACAGCGCCACGCCGGCGAGCATCACCGGCCGGCGGCCGATACGGTCCGACAGCGGCCCGAGCAGCCACGGCACGGTGATGCCGCCCAGCAGGAAGGCGGTCATCGACGTGGCGACCCACGAAATGTCGACGCCGAACTCGGCCACCACGTGCAGCATGCCGGGCTGGATCATGTCGTTGGCGATATAGACCGCAAATTCGAACAGCACCAGCGCCAGCGGGAAGCACAGGACGGACAGGGTCAGGGTAGTGATTTTCTTCTGCATGGTTTTCAGCCAGTTGCGACGCCCCCGGCATGCGGCCTCCTGATCGGAAGGCCGGGCGGAGCGGGCCCGTGCGGCAGCCAGGCAGCGGCAGGGCGGTTCTGTACGGGGAAGGAAGGCCGGCGTGCAGCGGGCCTGTTCCGGGAGATATCGAGCCTGACGGCCGCGCGTGACGCGACCATGATGGCGATGAGGAGCGGCGATCCGGGCCGGTAAAAGGCCGGACTCGCGGCAGCGTCACGGCCTGGACGGGAGTAGATTCGGAGGCGGACGCAGCGGGCGATTGTACCAGCGCGCGTGCGGACGGACGTTCAGATACGGGACATGTCCGTTCAATAACCACCCTGCCCGTCGACCGGCAGCGGGTTGGCCGGCGTGGCCGGCGGCGAGTCGTTCTGTTCCGACGGGCGGCGCAGACGCCGCCCGTCGCGCTCGACCCGGCGCGGATCGCGTTCGACCCGGCGGTCGACCTGGCGCCCGTTGCGCCTGGCGCCATCATCCGGCACCGCCGTGTCACCATCACCGGGCATGCCCTGCACCAGCGGCGCAGGCTGCGGCACCAGCGGCAGCACCAGTCCGTTGGCGTCGACGGTGGCGGCCAGCGTCGACAGCATCACTGCCAGCAGGCGTGACATCAGGGCATCCCCGTTTCATTCGCACTGTTTTCATCATGGCCGACTGGCCGTTCCGTCGCCAGTGTACGCCGCCGTCGCCCCGGCCCTCCAGCCTGCGCGAACCGGCGCGCGGCGTAGACGCTGGCGCGATAAACCGAGTAAAGTGCTCGGGTATTCGTATCATCCGTCCGGAATTCACACCATGCTGTCCAAACTGACCCAGCTGTTCAAATCCGCTGATGCGCCCGCCGCCGACTCCGGTGGCGAAGCCGAGCTGCTCGATGCCGTCCAGGCCCTGGTCGATCCCGACACCGGCAAGACCTATGCCGAGGCAAAGGCGATCAGGAATGTTCGCCAGTCCGCATCGGCCATCGGCCTCGACATCGTGCTCGCCTACCCGGCGCAAAGCCGCCATGACGCGATCCGCGCCCAGTTCGCCGAGGCACTGGCCACGCTGGCCGGCACGCGCCAGATCGACATCGCCGTGTCCAGCCAGATCACCGGCCACGCCGTGCAGCGCGGCATCCCGCTGCTGCCGGGCGTCAAGAACGTCATCGCCGTCGCCAGCGGCAAGGGTGGCGTCGGCAAGTCGACCACCACCGTCAATCTGGCGCTGGCGCTGGCGGCCGAAGGCGCGCGGGTCGGCATTCTCGACGCCGACATCTACGGCCCGTCCCAGCCGCTGATGATGGGGCTGCAGGGCCAGCGTCCCGCGTCCCCGGACAACAAGTCGCTCGTCCCGGTCGAGAACTATGGCGTGCAGACAATGTCGATGGGCTATCTGGTCGATGACGACCAGGCCATGGTCTGGCGCGGCCCGATGGTCACCCAGGCACTGATGCAGTTGCTGAACGACACCCGCTGGGACGCGCTCGACTACCTGCTGATCGACCTGCCCCCGGGCACCGGCGACGTACAGCTGACGCTGTCGCAGAAGATCCCGGTCACCGGCGCGGTCATCGTCACCACGCCGCAGGACATCGCACTGCTCGATGCCAAAAAGGGACTGCGCATGTTCGAGAAGGTCGGCGTGCCGGTACTCGGCATCGTCGAGAACATGTCGGTCCACATCTGCTCGAACTGCGGCCATGTCGAAGCGATTTTCGGCGAAGGCGGCGGGCAGAAAATGGCCGAGCAGTACCACGTCGAGCTGATCGGCCAGTTGCCGCTCGACCTGTCGATCCGCCTCGCGGTCGACGAAGGCCGCCCGAGCGTGATCGCCGATCCTGACGGCACGATCGCCGCCATTTACAAGCAGATCGCCCGCCGCGTCGCGGTCAAGGTCGGGGAAAAGGCGCGCGACTACAGCTCGCGACTGCCGAAGATCGTGGTCCAGAACACCTGACCCGCGCAGCGAACATGCGCGCTGTCGCATGTTCGCTCTTGCCGCCGGTCCGCTGCTTCGGCAGAATCGGCGGACTCATTCCGTTGTGGCGCCATGTACCGTTTCCTTTCTCTCGTTGTCGCCGTTGCCCTGTCGCTGCCGGCTCAAGCCGGCTCATGCGATCGTGTCGCGCGCGAAATCAACGCCAAGCTCGCCACACCGGTCAATGTCACCCAGTTCGCCGGTGTGCTGACCGCGCTGGGCGGCACCGGCCAGTTGCCGAACCGCTACGTCTCCAAGCAGACGGCGCGCGATGCCGGCTGGCGTCCGGGCCGCAAGCTGTGGTCCGTACCCGGCCTGCAGGGCAAATCCATCGGCGGCGACCGCTTCGGCAACCGGGAACACCGTTTGCCAGCGGCCGACTGGCATGAAGCCGACCTGGACTACCAGGGCGGCAAGCGCAACGGCAAGCGGCTGGTCTATGCCGGCAACGGCCTGCGCTATGTCACCGTCGATCATTACCAAACCTTCACCGAGATCCCGCCATGTCGCTGACCTGCGAGCTGAAAAATGTCCGTTCGACCCAAGACTTCTACACCCAGCTTGCCCGCGGCCTGCAGCTGCCGGCGCACTTCGGCAAGAATCTCGACGCCCTGTTCGACGCACTGACCGGTGACGTGAAGGGCCCGGCCACGGTGTTCTGGCACGAGTCGATCGCCGCCCGCAACGAAATGGGCGAGGAACACTTCGAGGAAATCATCGGCGCGCTGTACGAGGCCGCCGGCGAACGCGACGACCTGCAGATCTGGCTGGGTCTGTAAGCACCGCAACAGCCAAAAAAACAGGGCATCACCTGATCGGTGATGCCCTTGTTCACGTTTGCGGGTCACTCAGCCGGGTTTCCCTGCCCGCCGCGCCGCCCCCCGACCGGCAGCCCGGTGATGACGGAAACTGTCCTCCGTCCCCTTTGCACTGCGCGAGCCGAACGCGTACTGGCTCTCCAGCCACATCACATTGATGATCCCCAGCGCCAGCCTAAGTCTCCGAAATACCACATCATTCTAACCTCTGGTAAATCAGCGCAGCTGATTCAGGGCATGATGCCCTGACTGCGCTAGAGCCACGTCCCGTTGTTTGCACACCACCATCCAGACAACTGACGAAGAGACTTTGGGGATAGCTTGCAGCACTGAAGTTGACAGTCAGAAAAGCGTGGCAGACTATGCATTTCATCGAATGATTTTCATTATCAATGATAGTCGCTATGTACTTATCACGCTTTGCCCCTGTCATTACTTTCGCTGCTGGTTGCATAGGCTCCCCCGCATTTGCAGAGCTCCCACTCGCGGTAGAAGGGTTCATGACGGAGAAAAATAAGACTAGGCTTGACATCTCAATGGCGTACGCCAACGTGGAACGCTCAAGCGTGGCTACTGGCGAACCCATCATCATTCAAGTCGGCCCAACCTCTTTCATCGGATTGCCTACTGCCATCGGCGAACGAATTACCAATAGCGACACACTGGTGGCGACAGTCGGTTTGCGTTACGGACTGACAGGCAGGGCTGAGACCTATGTGCGTAGCAGTTACCTCAGTTCCTGGCGTCGTAGCAGCGATAGCTCAGGCGTACGCAACGACAGGGGTAGCCGCTTTACTGACGCCTGGGCCGGAATCAACTCAAGCAAGACAACGATTCGCCAGCACTGATCGCTTTCTCTGAAACGGCGCTGCGCGAGAAACATCATAAAGGTAGCGTCTCATTCAAGTCTGCACTCTATTGACATAGAGAAAGTGTTCTATCAGGATGCCCTACCCATGCAGCTGGCCCCTTTATCCAATAGGGAAATGGCAGAAACAGAAGGAGCCTTTGGGCCTTGGGGGGCACTCGGAGGCGCAGCCGTCGGCGGCATTTTCTATACAGGTCAAGCTATCGGCAGTGGTGAGTGGAATTGGGGCTCATTTGGCACGACTGTTGGCATGGGAGCTCTGACAGGCTTAACGGGAGGAGCCGCTACAAGTTACTTCATTCCACGCATTGCTTTTGGCGCAGGCATTTATGCCGGGCGTAATGGCTGGTAAACCATAGAGAAAAAGAACCATGCTGTTGCCTCTCCGGCAAAGCGTGGTTCATGCACAATATGAAACTTGCGGGTTATTTTCTGGCATTAATTTTGTCAACCATTATTTTATTATTATTTTTTGGAGCCAGCATGACGGCAATAATACCTTTGACAGGCGCATTAATTCTCAATGCAGGCTTTCAAGTGTGGGCCCGCCACAATGGTCATTGGAAATTTTATCCCAACGCAGCAGCCATTTCAAAACGGATGCCAATCTGGCTTTATGAGTGGGTCTCTGCCGTTGGGCTTCTTTTAGTCGTCAGCCTTGCGGCACGCGTATTTTCCTGATGAAAAAAATCATCGTACTTATACACAGGCCAGCCAAACTATATAAGTTTTCTCTAATAGCACAAACCATTCCGGCGCTACTGATGCCTGCCTGTCTCGCCGCCGAATTGCCAATTCCCATAATGCCCGACTGGAACGCATGGCCAGTCACCCACAGCATAACGCTTGTGACACCGATCAAAAATTGGAAAACTTTACGCGACTCACGCATCGTCAAACAGAGTTTAGACTATTCTTGTGGCGCTGCATCACTAGCCACGCTTCTGAACGAGTACTACGGTCAGCGCGTGACGGAACAAGCCATATTGATAGCCATGGCAAAAGGCAACGGGCGAGCCAGCTTTGAGGACATGGCCTTGGTTTTACCTCAATTTGGCTTCAAGGCTCAGGGGTTCACTGCAAGTTGGAAGCAGTTGATCAAATTGCGTATTCCGGTAATTGTCTATCTCAAGTATCGCAAGACAGACCATTTCTCCCTAGTTCGCGGCATCGGTGCCAACACAATATGGCTGGCGGACTCGTCTTTGGGCAACCGCACTTACAGCCGCGAACAATTTCTACCCATGTGGACGAGTCACAGCGGCGACGAAAAGCACGACCAACTGCGTGGAAAATTCCTGGCCGTGCTGCCTGCCTTGGCCGATATCTCGGCGCAGAGTGATTTTTTTGACAGCGCACCGGCCCGGCAAACGAAATCCGCCGTATTGCAGCAGGCTTTTCGACCAGTTCCTTGATAACAAGCAAACTTCTCTCTAGAGCATCATTCTTCCCCGGTCACTCAGCCGGATTTGCCCCCCCGCCGCGCCGCCCCCCGACCGGCAGCCCGGTGATGACGGAAACTGTCCTCCGTCCCCTTTGCACTGCGCGAGCCGAACGCGTACTGGCTCTCCAGCCACATCACATTGATGATCCCCAGCGCCAGCGCCAGCCCGAGTCCCAACAGCCAGGCGAAATACCACATCGTTGCGTCCTCCGGTAATCAGTAACTGTGCGTATCGTTTTTCAGGCGCTCGACCGTCACCGGTCCGCGCATGACCCGATACACCCAACTGGTGTACAGCATGATCAGCGGCACGAAGATCACCGCCACCCCGAGCATCACGCCCAGCGTCTTGTGACTGGACACCGCATCCCACAGCGTCAGGCTTGATACGGCATCAAGGCTGGACGGCAGCACGAACGGGAACAGGGCTGCGCCGGCAGTCAGGATCACCCCGGTGCAGGCCAGTCCGCTGGCCACTACCGTCAGCCGCGGCGCCCGTCCGGCCAGCGCCACGGCGGCGAAGGCACCAAGGATGCCCAGCAGCGGCAGCACCCACAGTGACGGCCACGCCGCATAGTTGGCCAGCCAAGCGCCGCCGGTGATCGTCACCGCCTTGCCGAGCGGCTCCAGCGCCTCGTTCAGCGCGCCGATGGCGGTCAGTTGCCAGCCCGGCAGCCGGGCGGTCCACAGTCCGCCCAGCGCGAACAGCACCAGGGTCAGCAGGCCGAACACCCGGGTCGCGAACACGGCTCGCCCGCCGACCGTGCTGCCGCCGGTCTTGCTGGCCAGAAAGGCCGCGCCATGCAGGGTCAGCATTGCCACCGACAGCACGCCGCAGAACAGGCCGAACGGGTTCAGCAGGTTGAAGAAACTGCCGGCGTAACGCACGTGCATGCTGCTGTCGAAGGCGAACGGCAGGCCGATGAACAGGTTGCCGATGGCAACGCCGAAGACCAGCGCCGGCACGGCGCCGCCGACGAACAGCGCCCAGTCCCAGTTGTTGCGCCAGCGCGCGCTCGGCAGCTTGCTGCGGTAGTCGAAGCCGACCGGGCGCAGGAACAGCGCAAACAGCGTCAGCATCAGCGCGACATACAGCACCGAGAACGCCGCCGCGTACACCAGCGGCCAGGCGGCGAACAGCGCACCGCCAAAGGTGATCAGCCAGGTCTGGTTGCCCTCCCAGGTCGGACCGACACTGTTGATGACCAGGCGGCGCTCGTCGTCGTTGCGGCCGATGAACGGCAGCAGCACGGCGACGCCGATGTCGAAGCCGCCGGTGACGGCAAAGCCGATCAGCAGCACGGCCATCAGGCCCCACCAGATGAGTTTCAGCGTTTCATAGTCGAACATGGTCCGGTTCCCCTCAGGACTGTTGCGGCACGGTGACGTCCGGCGTTTCGCCGTGATAGCGGCCGGTATGCAGGCTGGCCGGTCCCAGCCGGATGTACTTCAGCATCAGGTACATCTCGATCACGAACAGCAGGCTGTAGATGCCCACCAGCCCGATCAGGCTGAAGTGAAGCTGGCCCGGGTCCAGTTGCGATGCCGACAGATGGGTCGGCAGCACGCCGGAAATGGTCCATGGCTGGCGTCCGTACTCGGCCACGATCCAGCCCAGCTCGATCGCCACCCACGGCAGCGGGATCGCCAGCACGCACAGCTTCAGGAACCAGCGCTGCGGGGCGAGGCGGCGGCGCACCAGCAGCCAGCAGGCGGTGGCGAAGATGGCAAGGAACAGCATGCCGAGCCCGACCATGATGCGGAAGCTCCAGAACAGCGGCGCGACGTTCGGAATGGTGTCGCTGGCGGCGGCACGGATCTGCGCCGGGGTCGCGTCGACCACGTTCGGCGTGTATTTCTTCAGCAGCAGGCCGAAACCGAGGTCGGCCTTGTGCTGCTCGAAGCGCTCGCGCACTGCCGGCGTGGTGTCGCCGGCCTTCAGCGCGGTCAGTGCCTCGTAGGCGATCATGCCGCTGCGAATGCGCACTTCGTGTTCGCGCTTCAGGTCCTTGATGCCGGTCACCCGGGTGTCGGTCGAGCGCGTGGCGATCAGCCCGAGCAGGTAAGGAATTTTCACCGCGTAATCGGTGCGTTCCTCGGCCTGGTTCGGCCAGCCGATGGCGGTAAAGGCCGCCGGTGCCGGTTCGGTGTTCCACTCGGCCTCGATCGCTGCCAGCTTGACCTTCTGCACTTCGCCGGTGGTGTAGCCGGACTCGTCACCGAGCACGATCACCGACAGGATGGACGCCAGCCCGAAGCCTGCCGCCACCGCGAACGAGCGCAGTGCGAAGCCGGTGTCGCGCGCCTTCAGCAGGTACAGGCTGGACACGCCGAGCACGAACATCGCCGCCGCCACATAGCCGGCCGCCACGGTGTGCACGAACTTGACCTGGGCCACCGGGTTGAAGAACACCTCGCCCAGGCTGACCAGCTCCATGCGCATGGTGTGATAGTTGAACTCGGCCCCGACCGGATTCTGCATCCACGCATTGGCGATCAGGATCCACAGTGCCGACAGGTTGGAGCCGAAGGCGACCAGGAACGTGACCAGCAGGTGCTTGTTCTTCGACAGCCGGTCCCAGCCGAAGAAGAACAGGCCGACAAAGGTCGATTCGAGGAAGAAGGCCATCATCCCCTCGACCGCCAGCGGTACGCCGAAGATGTCGCCCACATAGTGCGAGTAGTACGCCCAGTTGGTGCCGAACTGGAATTCCAGCGTGATGCCGGTCGTCACCCCCATGGCGAAGTTGATGCCGAACAGCTTGCCCCAGAAGCGGGTCATGTCCTTGTAGACCTGCTGGCCGGTCATCACGTACACCGACTCACAGATCACCAGGATCCAGCTCAGCCCCAGCGTCAGCGGTACGAACAAAAAATGAAACAGGGCAGTCAGCGCGAACTGCAGGCGTGACAGCTCCACTACCTCGGACACGGGCAGCATGGTTCTCTCCGTTTGCGGTCAATTCTTGTGGACAGGCGGGGCATCGCGACCGGGGGTGCCAAGCAGTTGCTGCTCGATCGCGGACTCGGGGACGGTCATGTGCCGGGCCAGCGGTTCGGAGAACCACAGCACTTTCGCGCCCCACAACAACAACAGCTTCACCGTCAGCACCACCGAGATTTCAAGCCACAGCGGCATGCCGCGCCGGGTCCGGCGCTGCAGGATGGACGGTGTCATGGTCTTTACTCCCGGCTTCCCGGACGCAGCCGGTCAGCGAATTCCAGCACCTTGTGCACCTTGCTGCCGAGCCGCATCAGGCTGGCCAGCGTGTCCGGTGACAAGCGCTGCACGTCGTCGAACCAGCCGGTCGCCAGTTCGATCAGTTCATGCATGTCGCGCATCCGCTCCTGGGCATGGCGCTCCTGCTCGTCACAGGGATCGGCCATCAGCGTATCGCGCAGCAGCGACAGGGTCGGGTCGATCTCGCGCCGGCGCTTTTCCTCGATCAGCGTGCGGAAGATCTCCCAGGTGTCGTCCGGGGTGGTGAAGTAGTCGCGCCGGTCGCCGGGATGGTGCGCCATGCGAACCAGTCGCCAGGACTGCAGTTCTTTCAGCCCCATGCTGACATTGGAGCGCGACATGCCAAGCTCGTTCACGATGTCGTCGGCATTCAGCGGCTTTTCGGACAGGAACAGCAACGCATACATCTGCCCCACGGTGCGGTTCACGCCCCAGCGGCTGCCCATCTCGCCGAAGTGCAGCACGAAGCGTTCGATCAATGGCGTCATGTCACGCGTTCCTGTTCTTTCAGAAATTTGTGAAATCATCGCCACTTTTTTGACGCAGGTCAATCTTAAGGTCAAGCAAATTTACTTGTCAGTCCCCCGGCGCACGCACTTCCCGCTCCGGTTCCTCACGCGGTGATGCTACATTGGACACATCCCGCCATGACAACAAACCGGCGCGGCCAAAGGTCGCAGCACGGATAAACGAGGAGACACGGGTGGAAGAAACGGAACTGAACCCTCCCGGACCGGCGCCGTTGTGCCAGTCCCTGCAGCACGGTCTGCTGGAGCTGTTCGAGCAGCAGTTCGTCGGCGCCCTGCTGGTCGACCGCGAGGCGCGCGTGCAATGGATCACGGCGCGCTACGCAGCCCTGCTCGGGCTCGACGATCCGGCCGGGGCGCTGAACCGGCCGGTGGAAGACATCCTGCCGCACAGCCGCATGCGCGAGGTGGTGCAGAGCGGCGAACCGATCGTGCTCGACTTCATGAACTACAAGCAGCACCACTTCGTGGTCAGCCGCTTTCCGCTGCAGGACGGCGACGGCCAGGTGGTCGGCGCATTCGGCATCCTGCTGTCCGAACGCTGGCAGCCGCTGAAACCGCTGGTCGACAAGCTTTCACAGCTGCAGGAAACCCTGGACCGGGTCCGCCGTGACAACGCCGGCAGCCGCCGCGCGCGCTACGGCTTCGACGACATCATCGGCGCCGGCGCCGCCTGCCGCGACATGCAGCGCCTGGGCCAGCGTGCGGCCGCGCTCGATACCACCGTGCTGCTGCTCGGCGAGACCGGCACCGGCAAGGAGTTGCTGGCCAATGCCATCCATGCCGCGTCGCCGCGCCGGCAGAAGCCCTTTGTCGGCCTGAACGTCGCCGCGGTGCCGGAAACGCTGCTGGAAGCGGAATTCTTCGGCGCCGTCGCCGGTGCCTATACCGGTGCCGAGCGCAAGGGCCGCGACGGCAAGTTCAAACTCGCGGACGGCGGCACGCTGTTTCTCGACGAAATTGGCGACATGTCGCTGCCGATGCAGGCCAAATTGCTGCGCGTACTGCAGGAGCAGGAAATCGAACCGCTCGGCTCGAACCGCCTGCTGCATATCGATGTGCGGGTCATTGCCGCAACCAGTCGCGACCTGCGCGCGCTGGTCGATGCCGGCCTGTTCCGCGCCGACCTGTTCTACCGCCTGAATGTGCTGCCGATCCGGCTGCCGCCGCTGCGCGAGCGGTCGGAAGACCTGCCGGCGCTGGTCGATTCACTGCTGGCGCAGATTGCCGACCGCACCGGCCTGCCGCAGCGCAAGCCGGGTGCCGCCGCACTGGCACTGCTTGCCACCTATCCGTGGCCGGGCAATATCCGCGAACTGCGCAATGTGCTGGAACAGGCGGTAATGCTGTCCGATGGCGTGGCGCTGGACGCCCCGGTCCTGCAGCGCATCCTGCCGGTGGCCGCGGCAGTCGACCCGCCGCCGCTGGCCGGCGGCGGCACCCTGGCACAGCGGCTGGCCGAAACCGAACGGCGCGTGATCAGCGAGACGCTGGCGCTGGCCGGCGGCAACAAGACCGAGGCCGCGCGGGCACTCGGCATTTCACGGGCGACGCTGTACGAAAAACTGGCCGATCCGCGCCTGTTTCCGGCGCAGACCGGCCCGTCGCTGGCCGGGCTGGTGCGCTAGAAGTCTTTCTTCAGCAGCCGCCCGGCTTCGCCGATGAAGCCGCGGCGGAACGCCAGCACGCAGATGACGAAAATCGCGCCGATGATCACCGTCACCCACGAGCCGAGCGACGCCAGTTCGTTGTGCAGCGCGCGCACGGTGAACGCGCCGACCACCGGACCGAGAATGGTACCCATGCCGCCAAGCAGGGTCATCAGCACCACTTCGCCGGACATGTGCCAGCTGACATCGGTCAGCGACGCCAGCCGGAACACGATGGCCTTGGTCGCCCCGGCGGTGCCGGCCAGCGAGGCCGACAGCACGAACACCAGCAGCTTGTAGCGCTCCACCCGGTAGCCGAGCGACAGTGCCCGCGCCTCGTTTTCGCGGATCGCCTTCAGCGTCTGGCCGAACGGCGAGTACACCGTGCGGTAGATCAGCCACATGCCGGCCAGGAATACTGCATAGACGAACAGGTACAGCGTCAGCGGCACGTCCTGCCCCCCGACCGACACCGTATGCGCCAGATCGAACAGGCCGAACACCCTGCCCTGCGGAATCCCCTGCAGGCCGTCCTCGCCGCCGGTCTGCGGCGCCTGCACGCAGAGGAAGAACACGATCTGCGCCAGTGCCAGCGTCACCATGGCGAAGTAGATGCCCTGGCGACGGATCGCCACCGCACCGATCAGCAGGCCGAGCAGCGCGCAGCAGGCGGTGGCGGCGAGGATGCCGAGTTCCGGGCTCAGCCCCCATTCCTTCAGCAGGTAGCCGCAAATGTAGGCGCCGCTGCCAAAGAACGCCGCATGGCCGAATGACAGCAGGCCGCCAAAGCCGAGCAGCAGGTTGAACGCGGCGGCGAACAGCCCGAAGCACAGCAGTTCCATCATGAAAATCGGGTAGACCGCAAACGGGGCGATCAGCCCGGCGACAACCAGCACTGCCCACAGTGCCGGATGGCGGATATCGAGCGGGAACATGTCAGGCCTCCTTGCCGAACAGGCCGGCCGGGCGGTACAGCAGCACCAGCGCCATGATGATGAAGATCACCGTATTGGACAGCGGCGGGTACACGACCTTGGTCAGGCCCTCGATGATGCCAAGACCGAAGCCGGTCACGATCGCCCCCATGATCGAACCCATGCCGCCGATCACCACCACGGCGAAGACGACGATGATCAGATCCGCGCCCATCTTCGGGCTGACCGAGTAGATCGGCGCCGCCACCACGCCGGCCAGCGCCGCCAGCGCCACACCGAAGAAGTAGGTGAACGAGATCAGCACCGGCACGTTGACACCGAAGGCACGGACCAGATCCGGCCGCTCGGTCGCCGCGCGCAGGTAGGCACCGATCCTGGTACGTTCAATCATGAACCAGGTGCCGACGCAGACCGAAATCGACAGCACGATGGAAAACAGCCGGTAGGCCGGGAACAGCATGAAGCCAAGGTTCACTGCGCCGGACAGGCTTTCCGGCTTGGCGTTGTACGGCTCGCCGGACACGTTGAAGCCGAGCGCGACGAACACGCCTTCCAGCATCAGCGCGACACCGAAGGTGAACAGCAGCCCGTACAGCGGGTCAACCCGGTACAGCCGCGACAGCATGAAGCGCTCGATCACCAGCCCGAGCAGCCCGACCACGGCCGGCGCCACCACCAGCGCCCACCAGAAGCTCAGTTGCGCATCCGGGTTGCCGGTCCACTGGCCGAGATAGTCGGCGCCGATCAGCGCCACCATCGCGCCGAGCATGTACAGCGCACCATGCGAGAAATTGACGATATTCAGCATGCCGAATATCACGGCCAGCCCCAGGCTCAGCAACGCATAGAACGCGCCGTTGTTGAGTCCAAGCATCAGCTGCGACAACACAGCCTGTGCGGTGATCTCCATCTGTCACCTCCATTGGTATGTTCTGTCGGCCGGACGGGGCGCCCTGTCCCCGTCCGCCCCTGCTGCCGGTGGTCAGGACTTCTTGACCAGCGGGCACTCGCTGCGCGACAGCGGCATGAACGCCTGCGCCCCCGGGATGGTCTGCATCACCTTCAGCATGTCCCATTTGTTCTTCGAGTCGGCCGGCTTCTTGACCTCGACCAGGTACATGTCATGGACCATGCGGCCGTCCTCGCGGATCTTGCCGTTCCGGGCAAAGAAGTCGTTGATCGGGGTGGTGCGCATCTTGGCCATCACCGCGCCGGCTTCGACCGTCCCGGCGGACTTGACCGCCTTCAGATAGTGCATGGTCGACGAGTAATCCCCGGCCTGGACCATGGTCGGCATGGCGCCGGTCTTCTTGTAGTAGCGCTGGGAGAAGGCGCGGGTATCGTTGTTCAGATCCCAGTAGAAGGCCGTGGTGTACTTCATGCCCTGGGCGGTGGCCAGGCCCAGGCTGGCGATGTCCGAATCGAACACCAGCATGCCGACCACGGTCTGCTTCGGCATGATGCCGAACTCGCGTGCCTGCTTGACCGCATTGGTGAAGTCGGCCCCGGCATTGGCCAGCGCCACCACATTGGCGCCCGAGCCCTGTGCCTGCAGCAGGTAGGACGAGAAGTCCGAGGTCGACAGCGGATGGCGCACCGTGCCGACCACCTTGCCGCCCATCTCGCGCACCACGTCGCTGGTGTCCTTTTCCAGCGACTGGCCGAAGGCATAGTCGGCGGTCAGGAAGAACCAGTTTCTGGCACCGGTCTTCATCATCGCCCGACCGGTACCGTTGGCCAGCGCGAAGGTGTCGTAGGTGTAATGGACCCCGTACGGCGAACATTCCTTGTTGGTCAGCGCGGTCGAACCGGAGCCGTTGTTGATGACGATGCGCTTCTTCTCCGTGCCGAGCTTCTGCACGCCGATGCCGACCGACGAGTTCAGCAGGTCGACGACCATGTCCACGCCCTGGGTGTCGAACCATTCGCGCGCCTTGGCCACGCCGATATCGGCCTTGTTCTGGTGGTCGGCCGACACGACCTTGATCGGCTTGCCGAGCACCTGGCCGCCGAAATCGTCGACCGCCATCTGCACGGCCGTGACCGCGCCCTTGCCACCGATGGCCGAGTACACGCCGGACATGTCGGTCAGCACGCCGATCTTGACGCCGTTGGCGTCGGCCTGCGCCTGGCCGGCAATGGCACCGAGGGTGGCCAGCAGCGCGAGTTGGTGTTGTCTTCTCATCTTGGAGTTTCTCCTGGGTATGGGATGGGTTGCCTACACGCCGAGATAGCGGTTCAGCAGCTCGGTCTTTTCGCCGAGTTGGTCACGACTCACGCATTCCGCCACCCGGCCGTGTTCGATCACGTAGTGGCGATCGGCCAGTGACGCCGCGAAACGGAAATTCTGTTCAACCAGCACGACGGTATAGCCGCGCGCCTTCAGCTCGGTCAGCACCCGGCCCAGCGTCTGCACGATCACCGGCGCCAGTCCCTCGGTGATTTCGTCCAGCAGCAGCAGGTTGGCGCCGGTGCGCAGGATGCGCGCCATCGCCAGCATCTGCTGCTCGCCGCCGGACAGCCGCATGCCCGGGCTCTTGCGCCGTTCGAGCAGGTTCGGGAACATCCCGTAGATCTCGTCCAGCCGCATGCCGTCCGAGCGCACCTGCGGCGGCAGCATCAGGTTTTCCTCGACCGACAGATTGGCGAAGATCCCGCGCTCCTCCGGGCACCAGCCGACACCGAGGTGGGCGATGCGGTGGGTCGGCATGTTGATGACCTCGCGGCCATTGACCATGATCGAGCCGCTGCGCCGGCCGGTCAGGCCCAGGATGGCCTTCAGCGTGGTGGTACGGCCGGCGCCGTTGCGACCGAGCAGCGTCACCAGTTCGCCGCGCGCCACGCTCAGGTCGATGCCGTGCAGGATGTGCGATTCGCCATAGAAGGCGTGCAGCCCGGTCACCCGCAGCATTTCGGTCGCCGCCGGCCCGTGCGGGCTGGCCACGGCAGTGTCTTCAGGCATGAGCATGGTCGGCCTCCCCTTCAGTCTGTGTGCCCAGATAGGCTTCCATCACCAGCGGATTGGTCGACACGCTGGCGTAGTCGCCCTCGGCCAGCGTCTGCCCGCGCGCCAGCACGGTGATGCGGTCGGCCAGCGATGCCACCACGTGCAGATTGTGTTCGACCATCAGGATGGTGCGGCCGGCCGATACCCGCTTGATCAGCTGGGCGATCCGGTCGACATCCTCCACCCCCATGCCCTGGGTCGGCTCGTCGAGCAGCATCAGTTCCGGTTCCAGTGCCAGCGTGGTGGCAATTTCCAGCGCGCGCTTGCGGCCGTAGGCCAGCTCGACCACCAGCACGTCGGCAAACTCGGCCAGACCGACCGAATCGAGCAGCGCCATCGCCTGGTCGTTCAGCCGGTCCAGCGTGCGATCGCTGGTCCAGAAGCGGAACGACACGCCGAGTTTGCGCATCAGCGCGATGCGGACGTTTTCCAGCGCGGTCATGTGCGGAAATGCCGCCGAGATCTGGAACGAGCGGATCACGCCCTTCAGCGCAATGTCCGCCGGCTTTGCCGCCGTGATGTCGTCACCGTTGAACAGGATCCGGCCGGCAGTCGGCGCATGAAACCTGGTCAGCAGGTTGAACACCGTGGTCTTGCCGGCGCCGTTCGGTCCGATCAGCGCATGGATGTGACCGCGCCTGACTTTCAGATCGACGTCGCTGACCGCGCGAAATCCCATGAAGGTCTTGGTCAGTCCGCGCGTTTCGAGAATGATGTCGTTCACGCCTCCCCCTCTCCGTGGCGGTTGGCTGCCTCACGCAGCAGAAATTTCTGAATCTTGCCGGTGCTGGTCTTCGGCAGCGGGCCGAACACGAACACCTTCGGCACCTTGTAGCCGGCCAGCCGCTCGCGGCAGAACGCCAGCAGTTCGGCGGCATCCGGCGCCGGCACGCCGGGGCGCAGCGCGACGAAGGCGCACGGCACCTCGCCCCAGCGCGGGTCCGCGCGGGCAACCACGGCGCATTCGAGCACGGCCGGATGCTGGTACAGCACCGCCTCGACTTCGAGGCTGGCGATGTTCTCGCCGCCGGAAATGATGATGTCCTTGGCGCGGTCCTTCAGTTCGAGGTAGCCATCGGGGTGGATCACGCCGAGGTCGCCGGAGTGGAACCAGCCGCCGGCAAACGCCTGCGCGGTCTCCTCCGGCGCGTTCAGATAGCCCTTCATCACGATATTGCCGCGGAACATCACCTCGCCGACGCTGCGGCCGTCGGCGACGACTTCCTGCAGGGTGTCCGGGTTGCGCACCGTGACCGCCTCCAGCACCGGATAGCGCACGCCCTGGCGGCGCAGCACGTCGCCCTGCGCGGCATCGTCCAGCTCGTCGAACTGCGGCTGCCATTCGCAGACCGTCGCCGGGCCATAGGTCTCGGTCAGCCCGTACAGGTGCAGCACCTTGAAGCCGATCGCCTCGGCGGCACGGATGACCGGCACCGGCACCGGCGCGGCGGCCGCATTGAAATGCACCGTGCGCGGAAACGGCAGCCGCTCTTCCGCCGCCGCATTGACGAACAGGTTCAGCACCACGGCAGCGCCGCACATCAGGTTGACGTCGTGCTCGGCGATCAGCCGGAACATGGCGCCGGCCTCGACCCGGCGCAGGCAGACGTGAGTACCGCCGATCGCGGCCAGGCTCCAGACAAAGCACCAGCCGTTGCAGTGGAACATCGGCAACGACCACAGCTTGACCGTATCGGCGGTCAGACCGGCCACGATGATGTTGCCGAGCGCATTCAGATAGGCGCCACGATGGTGGTAGACCACGCCCTTCGGGCTGCCGGTGGTGCCGGAGGTGTAGTTCAGCGCGATGGCGTCCCATTCGTCGGCCAGCGGCGGCGGCGTGAAGCCGGCATCGCCTTCGCGCAGCAGCGCGCTGTACTCCGGCCCCGGCAGCCGCTCGCCGTTGTCGCACTCGCTGTCAACGATGGTGATCAGCAGCGGTGTGCGCCGGGCCAGGGCCAGTGCGGCGCGCGCCAGCGGCACGAACTCGCTGTCGACCAGCCAGGCTTTGGCATCGCCATGGTCGAGCTGGAAGGCCAGCGTCGCCGCATCCAGCCGGTAGTTCATGGTGTTCAGCACCGCGCCGAGCATCGGCACGCCAAAATGCGCCTCGATCATTTCCGGGATGTTCGGCGCCAGCACCGCCACCGTGTCGCCGGCGACGATGCCGCGCCACGCCAGCGCGGCGGCCAGCTGCCGGCTGCGCCGCTCGACCTCGCGCCAGCTGTAGCGCCGCTCGCCATGGATGACGGCCACCTTGTCCGGATGAACCTGGGCGGCACGGGCCAGGAACGTGACCGGTGACAACGGCACGTAGTTGGCCGCATTGCGGTCCAGTCCTTGCCGGTACGGTTCTGGCCGTTGGCGTTGTGCGGGCATGGCAGGTGGTCTCCGGTGGTTCCCTGACCCCCTTTAGCGCAACCCGCGTGCCATGCGTGTCCAAGCCATTGTTTTTTCAATGATTTATATCATGACCTGGCAAAAACGGATGGGTTTCCGCTGCCGGAGACGGGCCGGCGTGTCTGCCTGGCCGGACATGCGGCAATGCAGCAACATGAAATGTATTAATAAACAGTCACTTGAGCATGACCGATGTGCAAGACACGGCGTCGACATCGCCGGAACACGCCCGCGTTCTTTGCCTGCCGGCCTGCGCCGGCATAAGCTGGGGGCGATTCTCAATCAGGTTCCTGCCATGCCCATGCTGACTGCGCTGTACCGCTATCCGGTCAAATCCGCCCACGGCGATGCGCTGACCCGCTGCCGCGTCGACGCCCGCGGCCTGCCCGACGATCGCAGCTGGATGGTCGCCGATCCCGACGGCCGCTTCATCACCGGCCGCGAGTGCCCGCAACTGGTCACGGTAGCGGCGACGGTCGACGAGGCCGGCCTCCATGTAGCGGCCCCCGGCCGCGAGCCGCTGACGGTTTCCCGCGCGGCCTTCACCGAGCCGCATCCGGCCGTGGTGTGGCGGGATGGTTTCGAGGCCTGGCATGGCCCGCACGCCGCCGATGACTGGTTTTCCGACTTTCTCGACCGTCCGGTCCGCCTGATGCATACCGGTGACACCCGGCGCCGGGTCAGTGCTTTCCCGGACATTCCGCTGTCGTTCGCCGACGGTTTCCCGCTGCTGCTGATCGGCGACGCATCGCGCCGGCAGCTGGAACACTGGGTCGGCCGACCACTGGAAATGGCACGCTTTCGCCCGAACCTGGTCATCGACGGCGCCGACGCCTTTGCCGAGGACGGCTGGAAGCGGCTGCGCATCGGCGAGGTCGAGCTGGAGCTGGTCAGGCCGTGCGAGCGCTGCGTATTCACTACCATCGATCCTGACACCGGCGTCAGGTCGGCCGATGGCGAACCGCTGCGCACGCTGGCCCGCTACCGCCGTGGCGAACGCGGCGTGCTGTTCGGCCAGAATGCGCTTGTGCGTCGTGGCGGGATGCTGACGGTCGGCAGCGCGGTCGAGGTTCTGGAAGCGGCCTGAGCGGCCGCGTCAGATCCGTTCCAGATTGAAAATCTGCCGCAGATAAGCCAGAAACACCGGGTCGTCGCACATCAGCTTGTTTGCGGTATCGGACAGCTTGGCGACTGGGCGGTCGTTGCAGCGCACCAGCTTCATCACGATCTGCAGTGGCTCGATGCCGAGGTCGTTGGTCAGATTGGTGCCGATGCCGAAGCTGACCTGGGTGCGGGTGGCGAAATGACCGTACAGCGCGATGGCGCGGTCGATGTCGAGGCTGTCGCTGAAGGTCAGCATCTTGGTTGCCGGATCGATGCGCAGCTTGTGGTAGTGCTCGATCATCTTCTCGCCCCACACCACCGGATCCCCGCTGTCGTGGCGCAGGCCATCGAACAGCTTGGCGAAATACAGGTCGAAATCGGCCAGGAACGCGTCCATGCCGACCACGTCGGTCAGCGCAATGCCGAGGTCGCCGCGGTACTCCTGCACCCAGCTTTCCAGCGCCGCCTTCTGGAACTGGCGCAGGTTCACGTCCAGCGCCTGGAAGGCCTGCAGGAACTCGTGCGCCATGGTGCCGATCGGCGTCAGGCCGAGCCGGCGGGCCAGGTCCATATTGCTGGTGCCGCGGAACACGTCGGGCACGCCGGCGTGCAGTACCTTGACCACTTCTTCCAGCCAGTCGCGCGAGAAGCGGCGGCGGGTGCCGAAGTCGGCCAGCAGGAGCGGCGGCGCATTGGCCGGCAGGCTGGTCTGGAAGGCGCGGATCTTGTCGACCTTGGCGCTGATCCGGCGCCGGCCTTCTTCCAGCGTCGCCTCATGACCGCCGGCAATGCCCTGGCGGCGGATCAGCTCATCGAAATACAGCTCGTTGACGATGGCCAGCACGTAGATCTCGAACATCATCGCCTGGACCATCGGCCCGCGCGCATGGATGTCGAGCCGGCCATCGGCGCGCGGCGTCACCGAAATGAAACGGCGGTTCAGATGGAACAGTTCCAGGTAGTCGACGTAGTCCGGCTTCAGATAGCGCAGGCTGCGCAGATAGGCGATTTCGTCCGGGGTGAAACGCAGTTCGCACAGCGCATCGAGCTGGCGGTTGACCGCCGGCAGCAGTTCGGCCATCGGAAACGCCGGCGTGTTGCGGCAGCGGAACTGGTATTCGGCCTGCACGCCGGGGAACTGGTGCAGGACCACTTGCTGCATCGTCAGCTTGTAGAGATCGGTGTCGAGCAGCGAGCGAATGATGGGGTCGGACATGGGATGGCGTCGGCAATGAAGGGAACCGCCACCGCCCGTCGGGCGTCAGCGGACCGTAACGGTACCACCTCCGCCGCCGGCGTGCCGTGCCGAGCGTGGTACCGGGACGATACTGCTGCGTTTTCAGACGATGCCATGCCGGTTTTCAGCATTGCCTGCTGGCCGATTCCTTGCAAATCAGCGAAAGTGATGACGCATCCATCAGACGGGGATGCCAGCGACCGTCGCATGTTCATCGCATGCGCCATCAACGGGGGCCGGATGGCGTAACCGGTATTTTCAGGTGGAAGTTACCCAAGTTGACCGCCTTGCTCACGCAAGGCGGCCTTTTTTCGCCGGCTACTAGTTCAGCTTGAAACCGCCGTCATTGACCTGGTCGCGCAGCACGAACTTCTGGATCTTCCCGGTGCTGGTCTTCGGCAGCGGACCGAACACGAACATCCGGGGCGCCTTGTAATGCGCCAGCCGTTCACGGCAGAACTGGGTCAGCTCGATCGGCGTCGGTTCCGGCGCGCCCATCTTCAGCGTGATGTAGGCGCACGGGATCTCGCCCCACTTGTCGTCCTTCTTGGCCACCACCGCGCACTCGAGCACCGACGGATGCTGGTACAGCACCGCCTCGACCTCGATCGACGAGATATTCTCGCCGCCGGAGATGATCACGTCCTTGCTGCGGTCCTTCAGCTCGATATAGCCGTCCGGATGCAGCACGCCGATATCGCCGGTATGGAACCAGCCGCCGGCAAAGGCCGCGTCGGTCGCCGACGGGTTCTTCAGATAGCCCTTCATGACGATATTGCCGCGGAACATGACTTCACCCAGCGTCTGGCCGTCGGCCGGCACCCGGGCCATCGTTTCCGGATTCAGCACGCTGGCGGCTTCCTGCACGTGGTAGCGCATGCCCTGGCGCTTGAGGATCTCGCCCTGCTCATCATCGCCCAGCGCGTTGAACTCGTCCTTCCACACGCAGGCAGTCGCCGGCCCGTAGGTCTCGGTCAGGCCGTAGACGTGGGTGACCTTGAAGCCGATCGCCTCGGCGGCACGGATGATCGGTACCGGTACCGGCGCGGCGGCGGCAATGAAACGCACCGTGCGCGGGAAATCGCGCCGGTCGGTTTCGGCCGCATTGATGAACATCGACAGCACCACGGCGGCGCCGCACATGTAGTTGACGTTGTGCTCGCTGATCGCCTTGTACATCGCCCCCGCCTCGACCCGGCGCAGGCAGACGCTGGTGCCGCCGACGGCGGCGATCGACCAGTTGAAGCACCAGCCGTTGCAGTGGAACATCGGCAGCGACCACAGCTTGACCGTGTCCGGCGTCATCTGCGTCGCCACCACATTGCCGAGCGCGTTCAGGTAGGCGCCGCGATGGTGGTAGACCACGCCCTTCGGGTTGCCGGTGGTACCGGACGTGTAGTTCAGCGTGATCGCGTCCCACTCGTCTTCGAGGGCCGGCCACTCATAGTCGGGATCGCCCTCGTTCAGCAGCGCCTCGTAGGTCAGGCTGCCAAGGCGGTCACCGGTATCGTATTCGCTGTCGGCGATGTCGATGATCAGCGGCTTGCGCTGCGAACGGGCCAGCGCATCGCGCGCCAGGCCGGCGAACTCGCTGTCGACCAGGAACACGCTGGCTTCGCCGTGTTCGAGCTGGAACGCCAGCGTGGCGGCATCCAGACGGAAGTTCATGGTGTTGAGGATCGCACCGAGCATCGGCACGCCGTAATGCGCTTCGACCATTTCCGGGATGTTCGGCGCCAGAATGGCGACCGTGGCGCCCTTGCAGACACCGCGCTGCGCCAGTGCCGACGCCAGCCGGCGGCTGCGCGCATACACCTGCGACCAGGTCAGACAGCGCTGGCCGTGGATGACCGCCGGCTTGTCCGGATACAGCTCGGCACTGCGGGCGACGAAGCTGACCGGACTCAGCGGCACATAGTTGGCGGGGGTCTTGTCCAGGCCGATCGAATACGGGTTGTGGGGAGTGCTTGCCATAGATCGTTTCTCCTTGCGGGCATCGCCATGCGCCATCGACTCGCGACGGTCGCCGGCCTGCCCTTTTTATGCGGGAACGCCGGTCACGGCGGCCTGGCGGCCGGACGCGACATGCCCGGTGTCTTCGGGCTCCCGACAGCATGCTGTATGTATGCGGATCGTCGTGGCGATCCATATGGCTTGAGGCGGACGCATCCGCCCACACTCCCCGTGCGCGCCTTGTAGTCCTGCTGTCGGACAAACTGATTATGCAATGTGGAATGGGCGGCGGATAGCCCCTGCCGGCCCGGCGGCGAAAAAAACCCGTATCTAAGTAGGGGTTAAGGATCGGGCAGCAGGAAAAAAGCAGCGGGTCTGCAAGACCGCTGCTTTTTTCTGCCGGCCTCTCCGTGCCAGCCTCACCAGACGGAGTCGTGCCGCCCTCAGGCCGTCCCGCCCACCGTCAGTCCGCCATCGATGCGCAGCGTCGGCTGGCCGACGCCGACCGGCACGCTCTGGCCTTCCTTGCCGCAGACGCCGACACCGGCATCCAGCGCCATGTCGTTGCCGATCATCGACACGTAGTTCAGCACTTCCGGGCCGGAGCCGATCAGGGTCGCGCCCTTGACCGGATAGGCGAGCTTGCCGTTCTCGATCATCCACGCTTCGCTGGCGGAGAACACGAACTTGCCGCTGGTGATGTCGACCTGGCCGCCGCCGAAGTTGGCCGCGTACAGCCCGTGCTCGACCGAGGCGATGATTTCTTCCGGCGCGCGCTCGCCGGCCAGCATGTAGGTGTTGGTCATGCGCGGCATCGGGATGTGCGCATAGCTTTCGCGACGCGCATTGCCGGTCGATTCCACCCCCATCAGCCGTGCATTCAGGCTGTCCTGCATGTAGCCGGTCAGGATGCCATCCTCGATCAGCGTGGTACATGCGGTCGGCGTGCCCTCGTCGTCGATGTTCAGCGAGCCGCGACGCAGCGCCAGCGTACCGTCGTCGACCACGGTCACGCCCCGGGCGGCGACGCGTTCGCCGATGCGGCCGGCGAATGCCGACGTGCCCTTGCGGTTGAAGTCGCCTTCCAGTCCGTGGCCGATCGCCTCGTGCAGCAGCACGCCGGGCCAGCCCGAGCCGAGCACCACGGTCATCTGCCCGGCCGGAGCCGGTCGCGCATCGAGGTTGACCAGTGCCTGGTCAACCGCTTCCTTCGCGTAGCGATGCAGCATCTCTTCGCTGAAATAGCTGAAGTCGAGCCGGCCGCCGCCGCCGCTGGAGCCCTGCTCGCGGCGCCCGTCCTGCTCGACGATGACCGAGATCGACAACCGCACCAGCGGCCGCACGTCGGCAGCATGGGTGCCGTCGCGACGGGCGATGTAGACCACGTCGTATTCGGCGGCCAGCCCGGCCATCACCTGGCTGATGCGCGGGTCGAGTGCGCGGGCGATGCGTTCCAGCCGTTCCAGCAGCGCGACCTTGGCCGCCGAGTCCAGACTGGCGATCGGGTCCATCGGCGCGAACAGCGCGTGGCCCCCGACACGGCGGACCGCCTGCACGCGGCCGTCACCACCGGCGCGGCCGATGGCGCGGGTCGCATCGGCGGCGGCGAGCAGCGCCGGCAGCGAGATTTCATCCGAGTAGGCAAAAGCGGTTTTCTCGCCGCTGACCGCCCGCACGCCGACCCCTTCGTCGATGGAGAAGCTGCCGGCCTTGACGATGCCCTCGTCGAGACTCCAGCCTTCCTGACGGGTGTACTGGAAATACAGGTCGGCATAGTCGATCTGGTGTTCACCCAGCCGGGCGAACACCCGGTCCAGCTGTTCCGGGTTCAGCCCGTTGCGGGCAAGCAGCAGTTCATCGGCAATGTCGAGATGTTGGACGTTCATGGCAGCTTTCGCAAAATCGGGTGACGTCGCCCACAGGGGTGACGATGAAATGGGGATGATTCGGGCAGGTTCCAGTGGCAGCGGCGCGGCGTCACAGCACCCGGTGCCTCAGCGCCGGCAGGCGGGTGCGCACCGATGCCATGTAGGCCGGGTCGAGGTCGGCGGTAATCACGCCCTCGCCCTGCGCCAGTTCGGCCAGTACCTTGCCCCACGGATCGACGATCATGCTGTGACCGTGGGTCTTGCGTCCGCTCGGGTGGGTGCCACCCTGGGCGCTGGCGATCGCATAGCACTGGTTCTCGATCGCGCGGGCGCGGATCAGCGGCTCCCAGTGCGCCTCGCCGGTCACGGCGGTAAAGGCGGCCGGCAGCGCGAAGGCGGCGATCTCGCCGAAGCCCCGGTACAGCTCGGGGAAGCGCAGGTCGTAGCAGACGCTGAGGCCGACCCGGCCGATGACGGTATCGACCACCACTGGCGTACTGCCGGGATCGATGGTGTCGGATTCGCTGTAGCGCTCGCCCAGCCCGGAAAAACCGAACAGGTGGATCTTGTCGTAACGCGCACGGCAGACACCGGCCGGATCGAAAACCAGTGTGGTGTTGCGCACCTTGTCGGCCACGTCGGCGCGCAGCGGCAGGGTGCCGGCAATCAGCCATACGCCGGCATCGCGCGCGATGGCGGCGGTGGCGGCCTGCAGCGGCCCGTCGCCGGGGGTCTCGGCGATCGCCAGCTTGTCGCGATCGCTCATGCCCATCAGCACAAAGTATTCCGGCAGCACCACCAGCCTGGCGCCGCGGGCCGCGGCGTCGAGCACCAGCGTGCGGGCGGTGGCGAGGTTGGCATCCGGATCGGTACCGGACACCATCTGGACCGCAGCAACCGTTATCGGTGCGTTCATCTGTGTCCCTTTCCTTTGCCCTTGCCGTTACCGCTGCTGCCGTCGGTACGGGCGGGTGACGACTTGTCGGCCTTGCTGACCTGCGGATCGGTCAGGCTGCCGGTGACCAGGTAGTCGACCGAGAACAGCTTGCCCAGCGGGTCCTGCAGCAGTTTCTGCGCCGCCAGCGCACCGACGCCGATCACCGGGTTCAGCATGGCGGCACCGGCGGCGATGGCCACCCCTTCGGACAGGTGCGGTTCGACCCTCACCCGGATCAGTTGCGAGTCCTGGCGCAGATTGGCCGTGCCGGCGAAGGTGATGGTCGCAGCCGGACTTCTGGCCTTGAGTTCGGAAATCTCGGCAATGCCCTGATCAATGCCGATGCTGCCACGGACCGAGTCGAACGCATAGCCTTCGCCGAAGATATCGCGGAAATCGAATCGCACCCGCCGGCCGATCGACTGCAGGGTGGTCAGGCCGATCAGCCGCCCGACGCCGGGGTCGAGTTTGGTGAACAGCACGTTCTCGGCGTCGAGGTCGAGCTTGCCGGACAGGCTGGCGCTGTCCGGGTCGACCAGCGCGCCATGCCAGCGCAGCTGGCCATTGAGTTTGCCCTTGCCGCCGCGCACCATTTCCGGCGCCCCGACCCGGGTCAGGAAGCGGCCGAGATTGCCGCTGTCCATCTGCACGTCGAGGCGGGAATTCAGCGCCTCGCCATCGCGGCGCTGCACGCCGGACAACTGCAGCTGCCCGTCCGGCGACGACAGGCTCAGCCGGTCAAGCCGCCAGATGTCCTTGCCCTGCCGCTCGGCATTGATGCCGAGCCGGCCGACGTCACGGTCATGCCAGTTCAGCCGTTCCACCTGCACGTCCAGCCCCGGCAACCGTTCCAGCGCCCGGTTGTCGGCAGCGGTATTCTGCGCCGCGTCGGTCTTGCTGCGCGGCAGTGGCAGCGTCAGCTGCGACAGCCGGACCTGGACTTTTTCCCCCCGGCCATCGAAGGCAAAGGCGCCGGCCGCCTCGCGGGCGTCAAGACGTCCGCTCCAGCCGCCATCGCGCGGCGACATGCTGATCCGGACCGCATTCAGCTGCCGGCCGAAGGCCAGCAGCTCGTCAGTGCGCAACGCCAGCGTGACCGGGAAGGCCTGCCCGCCGCCATCCGTGCTGTTGCTGCCGCCGCCGAACAGTGCCAGCCACGGCGCCAGGTCGATGCGCCGGTTGGCGACATACACCGTCAGACCGCGCGCCGGGACCGGGCCGTTGCCGTCGCCGACCCGCACGCTGCCGCGCACCAGATCGCTGCCCTTCAGCCAGATATTGGCCGAGGCCTCGCCGCCAAGCCGGATGTTCAGCCGGTCCAGCTTGCCGTCGGGGCGCATGTCGATCGCCAGCGGCAGCGTCTCGCTGGCCCGTTTGGCAAACGGCGCCGGCAGGTCGGAGGTCACGTCCTCCAGCCGGCTGACCACCTTGATGCTTTCCAGTGTCTTGCCGATCGTGACCGTCGCCGTATACGGCGCCATGCCGCCGACGTGCGGCACCAGCAGCGGAAAATAGGTCGCCAGCGCCGCGCGCGAATCGGCGCGGCCGGTCGCGACGAAGCGCATGGTGCCGTTGGCCTGGGTGTCCGCGTTGAGGCGGCCAAAGCCACCGAGCGCCTGCAGCGCAATGCCGCGTGCGCTGACGCCATGTTCGGTAAAGCCGAGCACGCCCGTGACCTGCTCCAGCGGCGGCACGCCGCCGCCGAGTGTGACCCGGTTGTGGTTGAAGGTGAAGTTGCCGGCCACGCGGGTCGCTTCGGCCTGGAGCAGCGGAATGTCCAGCTTCAGCCCCAGCTTGCCGCGTCCGTCGATGCCCATCGTGTCCGCCAGATTGTCGAGCCGCGCGTTCAGCGGGCTGTTGCGCAGGAACCTGACGAACTCCATCCCGGCACCGTCGACCTGGCCATCGATCAGCAGATGCGGTTCATTCGCACCAAGATCGGGAATGCTGACCCGGGTATTGCTGACGGCGGCGGCACCGATCCGGCCGCGCTGCGCGGTAATCAGCATGCCGGCATTCTCGAAACGCAGATCGGCGTCGATTTCGCTGACCATCGGCCAGGCACGATCGTATTCAAGCCCGACCCGGCTGGCCCGCGTGGTGACCAGGAAGCGGCCACCGCCGTGCTCGAACGGAAACTTGTCCAGATTGCCTTCCAGCAACAGGCTGGCATCACGTGCCGTGCCGCTCTTCAGCGCGGCCGCCAGCCAGTTGCGCGTGTCGCGACCGACCACCAGCGGCAGGTACTGCGGCACCCGGCTGGCAGCGACGGCCGGAATGCTGGCGGTCAGATCGATCAGCCCGGTCCGGCTCTGCGCCGGTAGCCACTGGTAACGGCCGGATATCGTCGCGTCCAGATCGGCATTGGTCAGTGCGACCTTTTTCAGCCGCACATCCACATTGTCGCCGCTGCGCGTCCAGCGGACATCGGCATTCAGGCGGCTCAGGTGCAGCGGTTCGGCAAACACGTGCGGCAGCGTCAGCGTGGTACCGCTGTTGTCCTCGATATCCAGCGAGCCGCCCTTCTGGTCGAATTCAATGTCGCCGTCGACACCGGCCATGCCCGGCAGTGTATTCAGCGGCTGCCAGCCGAGGCCGGCAAAGCGCCCCTTCAGCGCATAGGACGTCGGGGCCTTCAGTTCGCCGCGCCAGCTGGCTTCGACATGGTCGACAAAGCCGACCGGGTCCAGCGCATTCCACGACGCGTTCTCGCCCAGCGGCAGCACGCGCAGCAGCGGACGCAGCGCGCCGAGATCGGCGCGCGACACCGACAGCTTGCCCTCGCCGTTGCGGCCGGGTCGCCATTCCGCCTGCAGGGCCGCATTGTCGAACAGCATGCCGGTACTGGTTTGCGCCAGCAGCTTGCGCGCCGCCAGGGTGTGGCGATTGCCGCGGCCGGTTTTCAGCTCGATCTCGCCGGACAGGCGCGGGACCGAGACCGGGTCACGGTGCGCGTCCGGCCGCAGCAGCACATTGCGCAGATCGAACGCGGCGTTGCCGGCGGTCAGCTCGCCGGCGGCGAATTCGCCGCTCAGCCGCGCCCGGCCTTCGCCGGACGGCAGATGCGCCATCCACGGCAGATAGCGCTGCCATGGCGCAAAGCGCGCGCCGCCGATATCGAGCGAGAAGCTGCCGCGCCAGGTGTCGGTCCAGCGGGTGATATCGTCGCCCGACCACGACAGCTCGGCATCAAATCGCGAGAACCAGTCGGCCGGCGGCGTGGCCGACAGCGTCAGCGTATGCGTCAGCAGGCCGCGTCGCAGCACCAGTCGGCCATTGCGCAGATCGAGCGCGGCCAGCCCGGCCAGATCGTCGCGCCAGTGGATGCCGGCCTGGTTGATGCGGATTTCATGCTGGCGCAGCAGCCAGTTGATCAGATGGCCGTCATGACTGCCCTGACCGAACTGCAGCCCGTTCAGGAACAGGCGACCCTGGCCGTCGCGATAGAGGTCGAGCAGCGGCCGGTTCAGTTCAATAAGGTGAAAGCGCGGTTCGAGGTGGATCAGGCTGGTCCACGATGGCTGCGCCTGCATCTGGTCCAGCGTCAGTGCCCGGCCATCGACCGGATTCTCGATCCGCACCCGGTCCAGGGTCAGGGTCAGCACCACGCCGTCGACACGGCCGCCGAGCGCACCGATGCGCACCCGCTGCCCCACGGCATCAGTCAGGGCCGCCTCGATGCGCGGCTTGAACGCATCCAGGTTGGGCAGCAGGTATTGGGTCATCCACAGCCATACCGCGGTCATCAGCACGGCAATGACCGCAGCAAGCAGTGCCAGCACGCGCGCAGTGCGCTTGAGCAGGGCACCCACCGGCCATGAGGGCAGCGAGAAACGGGAGGCGTTCAAAATCTTCTGGACGGTAGAATGGACGACGAGTCGCCCAATACGACAAAGGTCCGCAATTATGCCAGTAAACACGCTTGCCCATGCCCTTGCCCACAGTGCCTGGTTACGAAGAACGCTCGCCGCCGACCCCGAACTGGCTGCCGAACTGCCTGCGCGGCTGCATGCGCCGTTCACCCGGGCGGAAATGAGCGAACGCTATGCGGCGTTCGCGGTGGCCGACGAAGCGATGCTGAAGACTGCACTGCGCCGGTTGCGCCGCGCGCTGCTGGCCCGGCTGATTGCACGCGACATGGAGGGACTGGCCACGCTGGACGAGGTCATGGCGACGATTTCGGACTTCGCGCTGTTTGCGGTCGATACGGCGCTGGCGGCACTGAAGCCGGAACTGGCGCGCTATGGCCGGCCGATCGGTGACGAGTCCGGCCGCGAGCAGGAAATGATCGTGATCGGCATGGGCAAGCTCGGCGGCGACGAACTGAATGTCAGCTCCGACATCGACCTGATCTTCATCTACCCGGAATCCGGCGAGACCGACGGCGATCGCAAGATCAGCAACCACGAGTACTTCACCCTGCTCGGCAAGAAGCTGATTGCCGCCCTGTCCGAGCTGACCGCCGACGGCTTCGTGTTCCGTGTCGACATGCGGCTGCGCCCGTATGGCGATTCCGGACCGCTGGTGATGAGCTATGCGGCGCTGGAAAACTACCTCCTGACCCAGGGCCGCGAATGGGAACGCTATGCGTGGATCAAGGCGCGGGTGATGACCGGCGACGATGCCGTGCTCGCCGACCTCGCCCGTCCGTTCGTCTATCGCAAGTATCTCGATTACAACGCCTATGGCGCAATGCGCGAGCTGTACAAGCAGATCCAGCGCGAAGTCGCGCGCCGCGACCTGATCGACAATATCAAGCTCGGCCAGGGCGGCATCCGCGAGATCGAATTCATTGCCCAGGTATTCCAGCTGATCCGGGGCGGGCGCGAGAAAAGCCTGCAGACCCGCTCGACGCGCGAGGCGCTGGCACGGCTCGGCGACATGCGCCTGCTGGAGCCGGAAGCGGTCACCGAGCTGGCCGACAGCTATGACTTCCTGCGCCGGCTCGAACACCGGCTGATGTACCTGGACGACCAGCAGACGCAGACCCTGCCGGTCGATCCGGCACAGCGGGCGTGCATCGCCACCAGCATGGACTGTGCCGACTGGGACGCGTTCGTCGCCCGGCTGAACCGGGTGCGCGCCACCGTGCACCGTCATTTCGAGCAGGTATTCTTCCTGCCGACCGAGGAACATGTCAGCCACCCGCTGTCCGGCCTGTGGGCCGATATCCAGGAAGACGGTGCGGCAGCGCAGCTCGGCGAGCTCGGCTATGACGATGCCCCCCAGGTGATGCGCAGTCTGGCCGCCTTCGCCAATTCGCAGCGCTATCGCGACCTGCCGACCAAGAACCGCCAGCGCATCGATGCCCTGATTCCGGCGCTGATCGAGGTCGCCGCCGGCTGCGACGGCCCGGACACCACGCTGACGCGCATTCTCGGCCTGATCGAGGCCATCAGCCGCCGCTCCAGCTATATCGCGCTGCTGACCGAGTACCCGCAGACGCTGAAACGGCTGGCCTCGCTGTACTCGGCCAGCCCGTGGGTATCCAACTACCTGACCAAGCACCCGATCCTGCTCGACGAGCTGCTCGACGCGCGGGTGCTGTATGCCGAACCGGACTGGCCGCAACTGGCGGCCGGACTGGCGCACCAGCTCGACGAGGCGCGCGGCGACGTCGAGGCGCAGATGGATATCCTGCGCCACTTCCAGCACGCGCAGCAGTTCCGGCTGGTGGCGCAGGATCTGGCCGGCATGTGGCCGCTGGAAGCGCTGTCGGACCAGGTCTCGCTGCTGGCCGACACCGTGCTGGCCGCCTGCGTGCGGGCCGCGTGGCTCGATATCGGCAAGCGCCACGTCGAGGTACCGAAATTCGCCGTCATCGGCTACGGCAAGCTGGGCGGCAAGGAACTCGGCTACGGCTCCGACCTCGACCTGATCTTCCTGTACGACGATCCGCACCCGGATGCGCCGGACCTGTACGCGCGGCTGGCGCGCAAGCTGTCGACCTGGCTGACCGCCGCCACCCCGGCCGGCATCCTGTACGACATCGACCTGCGCCTGCGCCCGGACGGTGCAGCCGGGCTGCTGGTCAGCACCGTCGACGCCTTCGCCAACTACCAGCGCGGCAAGGCGTGGCTGTGGGAACACCAGGCGCTGACGCGCGCCCGCTTCGTCGCCGGGGATGCGGCGGTCGGCGACCGCTTCGAGAAAACCCGTTTCGACGTGCTGACTATGACCCGCGACCCGGGCTCGCTGCGGGCCGAAGTGCTGGCCATGCGTGAGCGGATGCGCGAATCCCACCCGCCGCGCGACGACGACATCAAGCACGCGCACGGCGGCATTGTCGACGTCGAGTTCATCGTGCAGTACCTGGTGCTCGGCCATGCGTGGCGCTTCCCGGAGCTGACCGGCAACCTCGGCAATATCGCCCTGCTCGGCCTGGCCGCCAATGCCGGCCTGATCGACCACGAGCTGGCGAAACAGGCTCAGGATGCCTACCGCCACTACCGGCGCCTGCAGCACGCGCTGCGGCTGCAGGAAGGCCGCAAGGTCATGCCCGATGCGGCACTGCTGGTGCACTACGCCCAGGTAACGCGGCTGTGGGAGCAGGTGATGCAGCCCGGCCCCGGCGACTGACTGCCGGTCGCCGGCGACTCAGAGCCGGAAAGCGGCAATCGCGTCGCGCAGGTCGTCGGCGAGCTTTTCCATGTCCTGCGCCGAGTGCGCCAGCGCCTGCAGCGCGCCGTTGTTCTCGACGTCCATGCTGGCCAGATGCTCGACGTTGCCGGCGATCTGCCCGGTCGCGCTGCACTGCTCGGTCAGCGCGGCCGAGATGTCGGCCACTGCGCCGACCACGGTCAGGGTCGCCTCGCGCACGCCGGCCATGCTGGCGCCGGCGGCATTCGCCAGCTCGACGCAATCGCTGACCTGGCGGTTGCCGCTTTCCATTTCTTCCATCGCCCGCCGGGTGCGGGTCTGGATGTCGCCGATCATGCGTCCGATCTCGGCCGCCGAACTGGACGTGCGCTCGGCCAGCTTGCGCACCTCGTCCGCCACCACGGCAAAGCCGCGGCCGGCCTCGCCGGCCCGCGCCGCCTCGATCGCCGCATTCAGCGCCAGCAGATTGGTCTGGTCGGCAATGTCGCCGATCACGCCGATAATGCGGGAAATTTCCTCCGAACTGCCCGACAGCTCGGCAATGGTGCCGGCCGAGCGACTGACCGAATCGGCGCTGGTGCGCATGCCCGCGACCGTGCGTTCGACCACATTGCCGCTGTCGACGGTCTGCTGACCGGCATCGCCGGCCTTCTGGTGGGCGAGGCCGGCATTGTTGGCCACTGCCGCCGCGCTGGCATTGATCTGCTGCAGCGCCAGGGCCAGGTCGGCGGTGATGTCACTCTGCCGGGTGACCCGGCCGGACACATCGGACGAGGTCGCCGCCAGCCGGGCGGCATTGTCCGCCACCCGCCCCGCCAGTCCATTGATGGTGCCGACCATCCGCTTCAGTGACGACTGCATGTCGGCAATGGCGCCCAGCAGGCTGTCCGGCCGCGCCGGCGGCACGGTGGCCCCCAGGTTGCCGCCGGCGATATCGTGGGCGATGGAGATCGCCAGCTCCGGCTCGCCGCCAAGCGGCACCAGCACCATCCGGTTCAGCTGCCAGTACAGCAGTATCGCCAGCAGCACGGCCAGCAGCAGGCCGACGCCGACCACCGGCAGCACGATATCCAGTTTCATGGCCCGTGCCTGCTCGAGCGGAAACGCCATCAGCACCGAATAGCTCCACGGCGCAAAGTCCCGCTTCGACACCTGCCAGCCATCACTGTTCTGCTGGATCGCCCTGACCGTGCCCTCGTCGCTGCTGGAAGAATGGAAGCGGATGCGGTCACGGTCATCGATCAGCGCGACCACGCCATGATCGAGAATGCCGGCGGCGGCGATCGCATCGCCCAGCACTTTCAGGTCGGCCTTGTAACCGACATACCAGGCGCCGATGACCTCGCCGGCCGCATTGTGGATCGGCTCGTAGCCGGTAATGAACGGATTGCCGAGAATGTCGACCTGGCCATAGAAAGCCTTGCCCTGCTTCAGATCGGCAATGGCACGCCCCTTCGGGTCGAGCAGCGTGCCGATAGCCCGGCTGCCGTCGGGCTTTTTCACATTGGTGGAGATGCGGACGAAATCGTCGCCCCGGCGGACGAACAGGGTGGCGGTCCCGCCCATGATGCCGGTCACGCCATCGACCAGCTCGAAACGGCTGGCCTGCCCTGCCGCACCAAGCTGCAGGTCGGGGACGGACTGGCCGGATACGGTCACCACCGGGCCGGCGGCAGCCGGGCCGAGGGCCTGACCACGCATCATCAGCAGCCGCATCGAGGCCTTGACCTCGGCCATCATCAACTGGTCGATGACCGTCAGCGAGTCGATAACCGTTTGTCCCTGCCTGGCGGTTTCCTGCTGGATGGCGCCATCGATGCGTTTCGATTCCAGATAGGCCATGGCGCCGGCAGTGATCGCCAGCAGCAGGCAGGCCAGGCCGAGAACGGGGAGCAGAACGCGGGTTCTGAAGCTGAGTCGGGACATGTTGATTCCTGGGGGGTGACAGACGCAGTGCTGCCGTTACTTGAGACGCACTTCCAGCACGAGAAACCCCCGGCCAGACATAGCCATAGTCGCTATCGACTAATTATCAACTAACTTTATGACAAAAACCGGTCTCCGCAGCACGGGCGAAACCGCTACACTCGCGCCCTGCCCGGGCACCCCGCCCATCCCCCCGAACGGAGATCCCCATGGCTGGAGCCAGCCTGCTTGCCCTGCTTGACGATATTGCTTCCATTCTTGATGACGTCGCCGTCATGACCAAGGTTGCCGCCAAGAAAACCGCCGGCGTGCTTGGCGACGACCTGGCCCTGAACGCCGAACAGGTTTCCGGTGTCCGCAGCGAGCGGGAATTGCCGGTGGTCTGGGCGGTGGCCGTCGGTTCGCTGAAGAACAAGGCGATCCTGGTGCCGGCCGCCCTGGCGATCAGCGCCTTCGCCCCGTGGGCCGTCACACCGCTGCTGATGCTCGGCGGACTGTACCTGTGCCTGGAAGGAGTGGAAAAACTGGCACACAAATGGCTGCACAGCGCGGACGACACGGCCCGCCAGCATGCCGAGCAGCTTGCCGCCGTGGCTGATGAGCAGGTCGACCTCGCCGCCTTCGAGGCCGACAAGATCAAGGGCGCCATCCGCACCGACTTCGTGCTGTCGGCGGAAATCATCGTCATTGCGCTCGGCACCGTGGCCGACAAGCCGCTGACCAGCCAGTTGAGCGTGCTGGTGGCGATTGCGCTGGTCATGACCGTCGGCGTCTACGGCCTGGTGGCCGCCATCGTCAAGATGGACGACCTCGGCCAGCACCTGCTGGACAAGACCGGCGCCGTGGCCCGGGCGATCGGTCGCGGCCTGCTGCTGGCCGCGCCGAAACTGATGAAAGCGCTGACGGTGATCGGCACCGTGGCCATGTTCATGGTCGGTGGCGGCATCCTGACCCACGGCATCGGCCCGCTGCACCACGCCATTGCCGAAGCCGGCACCACGGTCGCTGCCGTCGCCGGCATCGGTCCGCTGCTCGGCATCGGCGTACCGCTGCTGCTCGATGTCGTCACCGGCATCGTCGCCGGTGGTCTGACCCTGCTGGTCGTCGAAGCGTTCGGCAAGCTCCGCGCCCGCCTGTCCGCAGCCTGAGTCAGTCCCTGCGCCAGCGCGGCCAGGCCGCATGCGTGACGGCGCGCAACAGCCATTCGGCCGGCCCGTAACCGTGCCGCGTCAGCCACCAAGCGCTGACGCGGAGCTGGATGGCGAACAGCGCAAGGGCGATCAGCAGTGTCTGCCACGGCGCCAGCCGGCCGATCAGTCCCAGCCCGTAACCGGTGAACAGCAAGGCGCAGACCAGCGACTGCAGCAGGTAATTCGACAGCGCCATGCGGCCGGCCGGTGCCAGCGCCGCGGCCAGTGCACCGCCAGCAGCGCTGCGGAACCCGCGCAGCGCCAGCCCGACATAGGCGCCGGTCAGCAGGGGGGCGCTGAGCAGGCCGACCGCCATGCCAAGCACCCCGAGCGCCGATGCCCGACAGAACACGGCCGCATACGCATAGACCACCGCACCGGCCAGGCCGAGCGGCAGACCGATGGCGACCAGTCGCCCGGCCGGCACCTGCCGCGCCCCGTCGGCCAGCAGCCGGCGCCGGCCGGCTGCCAGCCCGAACAGGAACATGGCCAGTGTGCCCGGCGCCTGCAGCAGCACCAGCCCGGGCCACACGACGCCGGTCAGGTCCTGCCAGCGCCAGGCGATGATCGTGGCCGGCGTCCCGCGGTAGGCGGCCAGTGCCTGCCCGGCCTGCTGCTGCACCAGCGCCGGATCGACGCCATCGCCGAACACCAGCATCAAGCCGCCCAGGGCGCCCCAGACCAGCCCCGACACGATAATGCAGGCCACGCCGAAGCGGACCGCCCCGGCCGGCGTCCAGTTTCGCCAGGCAAGCAGCAGCAGGCCGAGCAGCGCATAAAGCAGCAGAATGTCGCCCACGTACAGCAGCAGCGCATGCAGCAGGCCGAGCAGCGCCAGCCCGGCCAGCCGGCGGCAGAAGCGCGGCACGAAGGCGCGACCGGCACGCTGCGCCGAGTCGATCTGCAGGGTGAAGCTGTAGCCGAACAGGAATGAGAACAGCAGATAGAACTTGGTCTCGAACAGCAGGGCCACGGCCAGTTGCACCGCGCGGTCCAGCGGCCGGTCGAAGACCGGGTCCGGCATGCCGCTGCCGTAATAGCTGGAAGCGAACACGCCGATATTGACGACCAGAATGCCCAGCAGGGCGAAGCCGCGCAGCGCGTCGACTTCGGCCAGCCGCGGCGGCGGGGAAGGTATTGGCATCATGTCGCAGGTCCGGTCATGCGGGCTCACGCCGCTTCGCCGCGCAGGAAGTGAAGAATCGAGGCTCGCAGCCGCGCGCGGGCGACCCCGGCATCGAAAGCCGGGTCGATGACGGCACGGTCGAAGTAACCGTCCAGCAGCATCAGGACCCAGTCCACGGCGGCAGCGATATCCAGGCCGGCCGCCAGTTGTCCCTGCGCCTGCGCCCACTCCAGCAACCCGGCCAGCGCCGTGCGCCGGACGGCCTCGTTGCGTGCCGCACACGCCATCATCGCCGGATTGCGCACCGCCTCGGCCACCACTTCCAGCGTGATCCGGACCTGGATCGGATCGGTCGCCAGCGCCAGCGAGGCGTCGATGCGCGCCATCAGCGCCGCGATGGCGTCGGTTTCCCCGTCTGTCCGCGCAAAACGGGCGGCGGTCTCGCGGCCATCCTCGTCAACGATGGCGGCGATGATGTCATCCTTGCCGGCAAAGTAATGGAAGACATTGCCGGGGCTCATGCCCGCTTCGGCGCAGATTTCCGCGGTCCGGGTCTGATGAAAACCACGTCGGGCAAAACACAGGACAGCGGCGTCGAGAATCTGTCTTCGTCTGGCCTCGTGCTTTTCCGGATCGACTGTGCGCATGGCGGCTCCCGCTGGATAATTAATAGATTGACTAGTCGATCAATTAAACACCCGGACCGGCTGACCGTCAAGCCGGCCGGGCCGGCCATCCTGCTCCCGCGCAATCTGGTCTACGGTAATACCAGGGGGCCGCCCTCCCACCGCGCGCCCCCTTCCCCCGCACCGGAAAGACCACCATGACCATCAATCTGCTGGGCACCCTGTCACAGGCACTGGACGGCCATTTCGCCGACATGGCCGCCACCGCGGTGGCGGATACGCAGGGCAGCACCCGGCGTGCCATCGACGCCGTCGTCCCGGTGCTGCTGGGCGGGCTGGTGCAACTGGGGACCGGCCCCGCGGGCGCGGGCGCTGTCATCGACCTGCTGCAGCGTACCGACCCCGGTCCCGGCACCAGCGAACTGCCGCAGGGTATCGATACCGGCACCCTGATGACGACCGGGCGCACCCTGCTGTCGTCGCTGTTCGGCGAGCGGCTTGGCGCTATCACCGAAGCTCTCGCCGCACGGCACAGTCTCGCCACCTCGACCGTAGGCGGCGTGCTGGCGCTGGCGGCGCCGCTGCTGTCCGGCAAGCTGAAGGCCCTGATTGCCGAACGGCAACTGGATGCGGCCGGGCTCGGCCAGTTGCTGGCCGAACAGAAACCGTCGCTTGCCGGCGCGCTGCCGGCCGGCCTGCCCGGCCTCCTGGGCCTCGATGGCCTGACGGCCAGCGTCGGCACCACCGCAGCCGATGCCAGTGAGCGCATCCACGCCATCGCGCCCGATCTTCCGCCGGACAGCCCGTCGCCGCCACTGCTGCGCCGCTGGCTGCCATGGATCATTGTCCTGCTGGTGCTGCTGATGGCACTGACCCAGTTGCGCCAGTGCGGAACCGGCACGACAGCCATCGGCATCGTACCCCCGCCCGCAGCACCGGCACAGCCGCCAGCCGCCCCGGCCAGCACCATGCCGCAGGCCGCCGCCCGCCCCGCCCCGGTCAGGCTCTACTTCGATGTCGCCTCGGTCAGCGTGCCGGATGACAGCGAGCTGCAACTGCAGGCCGTCATCGACTACGCCACGGCCCACCCGGATGCCCGGATCGCGATTTCCGGCTTCCACGACAAGACCGGCAACAGCGACCGGAATGCGGCGCTGGCCAGGGATCGCGCCAAATCGGTCAAGGCGGTTCTGGTGCTGGCCGGCATCGCGGAAGAACGCATCGATCTGGAAAAACCGCTCGAATCGACCGGCTACACCAGCAACAGGGAAGCCCGCCGCGTCGAAGTCACCGTCAGGTAGGCGGTCTTTCATTGCGCTGGCGCAATGAGCCCCCACCCGGGCAAGGCGTACCGTCATGGTGGTCCCCGCGCCGGCCCCGGCCGGCGACAGCGGGCCCGGACGGGAGAAGGCATGCGCATTGAATCGATGTCGCCAATCGTAATACCTGCTTCAAGCTGACAGCGCTGCCGCTGGCGTACTTCCCGTGGCTGCTGGCCCTGCTGCTCGGCTACGGCCTGCTGGTGCAGGGGGTGAAAGGGGTCTACGCCCGCCGCTACGGCTGGCAGTGAGCGGGCGGCGGTGAACGCCGCAACCAGACCGGTATTGTCCGCCGCATCGCCGTGCATGGCCGGAACGCGAGCCATGGCCACGGAAAGGCGCTCGACCCTGTGCGGAAAATGTGCCCGGAGCGGCTGTTTGCGGGGTTTTGACGGGGGTTTCGCTGCCGTTGGCAATGCGAGTTTCCAGAGACAGGGATCGCTTTTATGCTAACCGGAATTCATGAGCAATTGCTCGCATTTATCCGGAACCTGTCATGACCTTCTCCCTTCCCCGCCGCCAGCCACAAATCGTGGCCCAGGTTGTTGCCGCCCGGACCGTCACCCCGCACATGCGTCGCCTGACCCTGGGCGGGCCGACGCTGCATACGCTGCTGTCGACCGACGGCATCGACGCCCCGGCCGCCTGGGTCAAGATTTTCCCGCCCGGACGCGAAGGCCGTGCCTATACCGTGCGCCACGTGGACCGCGCCGCCGGCACGCTGGATATCGACTTCGTGCTGCATGGTGATGAGCGCCATGACGACGGTTCGGTATCGGCCTGGGCACGGCAGGCCGCCATCGGTGCCGGTCTCGGCATTGCCGGCCCGCGCCACGGCGGGTTTGCCCTGCAGGCCGATGCCCGCTGGCTGTGGCTGGCCGCCGACGCCAGCGCGCTGCCGGCCATTCAGCGCATTCTGGAAACCCTGCCCGCCGATCTCGATGTGCACGTACTGGCGCTGGTCACCGACGCACGCGAACGCCAGCCGCTGCCGACCCGGGCCCGCCTGCAGGAAACCTGGCTGTATGCCGATGCGCCAGGTGCCGACATCGACGCCCTGCAGGCCGACGTCTTCGACCGCGCACGACGGCTCGGCCATGACGGCCAGGTGTGGATCGCCGGGGAGTCCGGTCTGGTCAGGCACTGGCGCAGCCTGTGGTCGCCGCTGACGCCGGCGCAGTTGAGCGCCAAAGGTTACTGGAAACACGGAGAGCGCGATCACCGCGACCGGGAGGGCTGAAATCATCCCGCCGCCACGGACGGTGTCATCCGGAGGGCGAGCGCCGACGCCACCGTGGCCGCCGTCGCTCGCCGCCATGAGTCTGGCCGGGCGGACCTTGCATCCGCCCGGGGGGCACGCTTATGCCCCGGCTTCGAGATCCGCGATCAGGACTTTCAGGAAACGCGCAGCCTCGATGCCGGTGGCCGCGCGGTGGTCGAAGGTCAGCGACATCGGCAACAGCCGGTGCACCGCCACCTGGTCACCGACGGCCACTGGCTGCTTGCGCGCCCGGCCGGCGCCGACAATGGCGACGGTCGGCGGCACGATGACCGGGCTCGCGTAACGACCGGCCACCATGCCGAAGTTCGACAGGGTGATGGTATTGCCGCGCAGATCCTCCGGTGCGACCGCGCGGTTGCCGACATCGACCTTCATCTGTTCGATCGCCGCCCGCAGATCGTCCTTGTCGCGGCCACCGACATCGCGCAGCACCGGCACGAACAGCGCATCGGCCATGTCCAGCGCGATGCCCAGATCGACCTGGGCCAGCTTGCGGATGCCGAGCGCCTTGGCGTCGTACCACGCATTCAGTACCGGCACCGCCCTGCAGGCAGCGACGATGGCGCGGATCAGCCGCCAGGTGGTGTCCTCGCCGGCCGCCCAGCCGTGGATGTCGGCATCCTCGGTCAGGGTGACGGCGGCGACTTCCTCGTGCGCCCGCGCCATGATCTGCGCCATGGCCCGGCGCGGACCGCGCAGGGTTTCCATCGGCGTGACGCTGGCCAGAATCTTCGACACCCGTTCGACATCACTGGCGAGAATGGTGCCGTCCGGACCGCTGGGCGTGACAATGGCCAGATCGATGCCGAGCTTGGACGCCAGCGCCCGTACCGCCGGCATCGCCCTGACGCCACGACCGGCGGCCGCCTGTGCCGGCTCGATATCTTCGCGCACCGACTCGCTGACCGCCTTGACGTCGCCGACCACGGTGCCGCTGTCGCCGGCCTCGCCGTCGTCGATATCGATCAGCGCCGACGCCAGCGGCACGATGTCGCCGGCCTTGACGTGCAGGCGGGCCACACGGCCGGCAAACGGTGACGGTACATCGACGATGGCCTTGGCGGTTTCCACCGACAGCAACGGCTGGTCGACCACCACGTGGTCGCCCTCGCCGACATGCCAGCTGACGATTTCGGCTTCTTGCAACCCCTCGCCGAGATCGGGCAGATGGAAGGTTTTCATGGTTTTCCCCTTGTAGGTATGCAGCAGCGCGGCAAGGCCGCTCAGAAAGACATCGTCCGCGACACGGCGGCCAGGATGCGTTCCACGCTGGGCAGGTATTCGTCCTCGCGCCGCGCCAGCGGCAGCGGAATATCGAAGCCGGTCACCCGTTCCACCGGCGCCAGCAGGCTCATCAGTCCGCGTTCGGCCAGCTGGGCGGCGATGTCGGCGCCGACGCCGCCGGTGCGAGCCGCCTCGTGCACGATCACGCAGCGACCGGTGCGCGCCACCGAGGCAAGGATGGTGTCGATGTCCAGCGGCTTGACCGTCGCCACGTCGATGACCTCGGCGCTGATGCCCTGCCCGGCCAGCCGGTCGGCCGCCTGCAGCGTCTCGCGCACCGCCGCGCCCCAGCTGACCAGGGTCACGTCGCTGCCTTCGCGCAGCGTGAAGCAGGCGCCGAGTGGCAGCGCCGTGCCGTCATCGCTGACCGGCTCCTTAAGCAGCCGGTACAAGCGGGTCGGCTCAAGGAAAATGACCGGGTCGGGATCGCGGATCGCCGCCAGCAGCAGCCCGTAGGCACGCACCGGCGAGCTGGGGATCACCACTTTCAGACCCGGCACATGGGCGAGCCAGGCTTCAGGCGATTCACCATGGTGTTCCGGCGCGTGGATGCCGCCGCCGACCGGCGTGCGCAGCACCATCGGGCAGGTCAGCCGGCCACGGGTACGATGGCGCATGCGTGCCGCCTGGTTGATCAACTGGTCGAAGGTCGAATACATGAAACCGGCGAACTGGATCTCGCACACCGGCTTCATGCCCTGGGCCGCCATGCCGACCGCCATGCCGGCAATCAGCGTTTCCGCCAGCGGCGTATCGAACACCCGCGCCTCGCCAAAGCGGGCCTGCAGCCCCTGGGTGGCGCGGAACACGCCGCCATTCGCCCCGACATCCTCGCCGAACACGGCAACGTCCGGATCGGCTTGCAGCTCATGCGCCAGCGCGGTGGTGATGGCTTCGAGCAGGGTCATTTCAGTCATGGCCGGCTCCTTCCGCATCGAGCAGGAATGCATCGCGCTGCCGGCGCAGATCGGCCGGCAACTCGGCGTACAGATAATCGAACAGGTCCTGGCGCGGCATCAGCGGCGTGGCCAGGTAGCGCTCGACGGCCGCGGTCACCTGCGCGCCGATTTCGGCGATCAGCGCTTCCTCGTCCTGCTTGCTCCAGCGCTTCTGGTCGGCCAGGTAGTGACGCAGACGCGCTACCGGTTCATTGGCCCAGGCCGCGCTGACTTCGGCTTCGTCGCGATAACGGCGCGCATCGTCGGCAGTGGTGTGATCGGACAGCCGGTAGGTCACGCACTCGACCAGACTGGCGCCCTCCCCGCGCCGGGCGCGTTCGACCGCCCGGCCGATCGCGTCGCGGACGGCGATCGGATCATTGCCGTCGCACTGCTCGCCGGGAATGCCGGCGGCGATGGCCTTCTGCGCGAAACTGACCGCCAGCGTCTGCCGGCTGCGCGGCACCGAGATGGCCCACTGGTTGTTGGTGATGACGAAGACCACCGGCAGCTGCATCACCCCGGCCGCATTCATCGCCTCGTAGAAATCGCCCTTGGATGACGCACCGTCTCCCAGGCAGCACACTGCCACCCGGGGCGACTGGCGAGACTTGAATGCCTGGGCCACACCGACAGCGTGACAGCACTGGCTGGCGATCGGCACCGCGATCGGAAAGTCTTCGCGCGGGCCGGCAAAATCGCTGCCGCGCTCGTCACCGCCCCAGTACAGCAGGATTTCCTCCATCCGTACCCCGCGCCACAGCATGGCACCGGTTTCACGGTAGGTCGGCAACAGCACGTCCTCGGGCCGCATCACACTGGCGAGGCCGACGCTGACCGCTTCCTGGCCCAGTGACGACGGATAGGTACGCAACTGGCCGGTACGCTGCAAAGCGACCGCCTTGGCGTCGAAGGCGCGGGTCAGCATCATGCCGCGATAGACCGGTACCAGCCGGTCGGGGTCGAAACCGGCCGGCGGGGCCGGCAGATGGCCGTGCGAGTCCAGATAGGCCACGCGCGGGACCCGGAAGGTAGCCACAGTATCCATTTTCAGGGGTCTCCTCTTTATTTTGGATAGGGAATGGCAAGTTCGATTGTCAGACACCTTGTGGACGTCAGCTCAAAGGTAGGCGGGAAAAAGCGGCGTGTCATTCTGCGTTGCAGCAGGATGCGGATCGGGGCGGCATTTGCCGGCAAAGAGATGATGAGTGGATAATTGGCGGCGAAAATAAATTCAATTGCTATTCACCCATACCCCCGGGAAATCCTGATGTTGATACTCACTGGCCTCGCCGCCCTGATCGGACTCGTGTTTCTGCTGATCGCCGTGCTGGGATTGATTGCGCCGGCCCTGTTCAGGAACCGGAAAACCGGCGACACCCCGCCCCGTACCCATCTGCTGTCGGGTGGTCTGCTTGCGGCCCTGATCGCCTTCGGCGTTGCCGGCGGGCTGTATCCGAAAGCCGGGGATGGCGCGGCAGCGCCCGCGCCGGTCCTCGACCCGGCGGAAGCCGTGCAGTCGGGCAAGGGGCTGGGCATGACGCCGGAAGGATTCCGGAAATCATTCAATGCCATTGCCGGTGAAGAAGATCCCCGCTACGCCATTCCCAGGCTGACCATCAGCTCCGGAGAAAAAAACGATACCTTTACCCATCAGTTTTCCAGGCAGGCCGGCATCATGGGCGCGGTCAGCAAGCAGGACGGTTCCCTGGAATATGTGATGCTGGTCACATCCGGTTCAAAAACAGACAATTCGGAAAATGTGCGGTCGCTGGCCATGCTGCTGTTCGCCGCCCAGGCCTTGAACCCGGCCGTCCCCAGGGACGAGAACAATCAGGCGGTCATTGCGCTGGTCAAGGAAGCTGTCGCCAATATCAGCAGCCCGAAACCCGTCTCGCAACGGGTCGGCAAGCTCGAATACAGCGCGACAGCCTCCGACGTGACCGGACTGATGTTCTCCATTGGCCGCCCATAAGGCCGTTTCCGGCCTTGCATTGCTGAATGCGGTCCCGGACATGCCGCCAATGCCGACGGCATGCTCCCCGTTTCTCCCGCGCCACATTCCTGCACGCAGACACGACAGCCCGCCCCCCAGGCTCTAGAATCCTGGGCACGATTTTCCGGATTCTTCCCCATGCACGCCGTTCTCGCCTTCGACATCGAAACCATCCCCGACATCTCCGGCCTGCGCGCCATCCACGACCTGTCGCCGGACATGCCCGACACCGACGTGGCCGAATGGGCCTTGCAGCGCCAGCGCGCCAGGAACGGCTCGGATTTCCTGCCGCATCACCTGCACCGGGCGGTGGCGATTTCCTGCGTGCTGCGCTGGGGTCAGGACAAGCTGCACATTGCCACGCTCGGCAGCGCCGACAGCAGCGAGCGCGACATGATCGCCGCGTTTTTCGCCCTGGTGGAAAAGTACACGCCGCAGCTGGTCAGCTGGAACGGCGGCGGCTTCGACCTGCCCGCGCTGCAGTACCGTGCGCTGATCAACGGCATTGCCGCGCCGCGCTACTGGGACCAGGGCGACGGCGACTACGCCGACAGCCGCGATTTCAAGTGGAACAACTACATCAGCCGCTATCACTCCCGCCATCTGGACCTGATGGACGTCATGGCGCTGTACCAGCCGCGCGCCAGTGCGCCGCTGGACGACATCGCCAGGCTGTGCGGTTTCCCCGGCAAGCTCGGCATGGACGGCAGCAAGGTCTGGCAGGCCTTTCAGGACGGCCGGATCAACGATATCCGCGACTACTGCGAAACCGACGCGGCCAACACCTATCTGGTATTCCTCCGCTTCCAGCTGCTGCGCGGCGCGCTGTCGCCCGACGAGTACGCGGCAGAAGTCGCCCGCGTCCGCGACTGGGTCGCGCAGCAGGCCGGCGACCATCCGCACTGGCAGGCGTTTGCCGGTGCCTGGCCGGCAGAGGGTCGGCCAGTCTGAGCCGGCGAGCAGCAATTTTCGTCCTGCCGCCATCGCAAGGTAAAATGCCCGGATGACTACACCCCGTTTCGTTCACCTTCGCCTGCACACCGAATTTTCCGTCACCGACGGCATCACCCGCGTCGATGACGCGGTGAAGCGCGCCGTTGGCGAACGCATGCCCGCGCTGGGCATTTCCGACCTGATGAACCTGTTCGGCATGGTCAAGCATTACAAGGCCTGCCTGAAGCAGGGCGTGAAGCCGATTATCGGCGTCGACGCCTGGCTCGAAAACGAGACCGACCGCGACCAGCCGTTCCGCCTGCTGCTGATCGCGATGAACCGCACCGGCTATCACCGCCTGTGCGAGCTGATGACCGATGCCTACCGCACCAACCAGTATCGCGGCCGTGCCGAACTGAAGCGCGAGTGGCTGGATGCGGCATCATGCGAACACCTGATCCTGGTATCCGGCGCCCAGTTCGGCGACGTCGGCCAGGCCCTGCTGGCCGGCAATCTGGAACAGGCGCGGCAACGCGCCACCGAGTGGCAGACACGTTTCCCCGGCCGCTGCTATCTGGAGATCCAGCGCATCGGCAAGCCGGAGGTCGAAACCTGCGTCGACCGCACGCTGTGGCTGGCCGGCGAAACCGGACTGCCGGTGGTCGCCACCCACCCGATCCAGTTCCTCGACCAGGACGACTTCAAGGCGCACGAAGCCCGGGTCTGCATTGCCGAGGGCGAAATGCTCGGCAACCCGAAGCGCCCGCGCCGCTATACCGACCAGCAGTACTTCAAGTCTGCCGACGACATGGCGGCGCTGTTTGCCGACGTGCCGGAAGCACTGGAAAACAGCGTCGAGATCGCCCGTCGCTGCAATATCGAGATCGAACTCGGCAAGAACTACCTGCCGCTGTTCCCGACCCCGGCCGGCATGACGCTGGACGACTACCTGGTCCACCGCGCCGAAGAAGGTCTGGTCGAGCGCATGCAGGCGCTGTACCCGGATGAAGCGCTGCGCGAGCAGAACATGCCGCGCTACCGCGACCGGCTGAAGTTCGAGCTCGACACCATCATCCAGATGGGCTTCCCGGGCTACTTCCTGATCGTGGCCGACTTTATCAACTGGGCCAAGGGCAACGGCTGCCCGGTCGGTCCGGGCCGGGGTTCCGGCGCCGGCTCGCTGGTTGCCTTCAGCATCGGCATTACCGACATCGACCCGCTGGCCTACGCCCTGCTGTTCGAGCGCTTCCTGAACCCGGAACGGGTGTCGATGCCTGACTTCGACATCGACTTCTGCCAGGACAATCGCTGGCGCGTGATCGAGTATGTGCGCGAGAAATACGGCGCCGACGCCGTCAGCCAGATCGCCACCTTCGGCACCATGGCCGCCAAGGCCGTGGTGCGCGACGTCGGTCGCGTGCTCGATCTGCCGTACTCGTTCTGCGACGGGCTGTCGAAGCTGATCCCGGCCGCGCCGGGCAAGCAGTACTCGCTCGACGACGCGGTCGAGATGGAGCCGACGCTGAAGGAACGCATCGCCAACGAGGAAGAAGTCGCCGAGCTGTGGACGCTGGCGAAGAAACTCGAAGGCGTGACCCGCAATATCGGCATGCATGCCGGCGGCGTGCTGATCGCCCCGGGGCAGATCGTCGACTTCTGCCCGATGTACCAGGCGTCCGGCGATGACGCATCGCCGGTGTCGATGCTCGACAAGGGCGACGTCGAGGAAGTCGGTCTGGTCAAGTTCGACTTTCTCGGCCTGCGCAACCTGACCATCATCGAGCTGGCAGTCGAATACATCCACAAGCTCGATCCGAAGTTCGACATCGACCTCAACCACATGGGCTTCGACGACGTCGCCGCCTATCGCATCCTGCAGCAGGCCAACACCACCGCCGTGTTCCAGCTCGAATCGGACGGGATGAAGAAGCTGCTGGAAAAGCTCAAGCCCGACCGCTTCGAAGACATCATCGCCGTGCTGGCACTGTATCGTCCGGGCCCGCTCGGCTCGGGCATGGTCGACGACTTCATCCTGCGCAAGGCCGGCAAGCAGGCCGTCGACTACTTCCACCCCGACCTGACCGCGTGTCTCGATCCGACCTATGGCGTGATCGTGTACCAGGAACAGGTGATGCAGATCTCGCAGATCATCGGCGGCTACACGCTCGGCGGCGCCGACATGCTGCGGCGGGCGATGGGCAAGAAAAAAGCCGAGGAGATGGACAAGCACCGCGGGCTGTTCGTCGCCGGCGCGCTGAAGAACGGCTACAAGCAGGAACTGGCCGAGTACCTGTTCGACCTGATGGCGAAATTCGCCGAGTACGGCTTCAACAAGTCGCACACCGCCGCCTACGCCGTGGTCAGCTACCAGACCGCATGGCTGAAGGCGCACTACCCGTCGGCATTCATGGCCGCGACCATGTCCTCGGAACTGGACAATACCGACCAGTTGCGGGTGTTCTACGACGATTCGCTGAAAAACGGTCTGGTGTTCCTGCCGCCGGACGTCAACGAGGGCTTCTACCGCTTCGTGCCGACCGACGGCAAGCACATCCGCTATGCGCTCGGCGCGGTCAAGGGCACCGGCGAAGCCGCGGTCGAGCATATCGTCGAGGTCCGCCGCGAAGGCCGCTTTACCGACCTGTTCGACTTCTGCCGCCGCACTGACAAGCGTCTGGTCAACCGCCGCACCATCGAGGCGCTGATCCGTGCCGGCGCCTTCGACGCCATCGACGACAACCGTGCCAAACTGCTGGCCAACGTCGAACTGGCGATGTCGGTCGCCGAGCAGGAAGCCGAGAACATCAACCAGGGCGGCCTGTTCGACATGTTCGAGGCCGAGGACGTGCCGACGGTGGACATGGTCGACGTCAAGCCGTGGGACGAGGCCACCCGGCTGACCGAGGAAAAGACCGCCATCGGCTTCTTCCTGTCCGGTCATCCGTTCCATGCCTACGAATCAACCGTGCGCCGCTTTATCCGCACGCCGCTGAACCGGCTGTCGCCGAAGAAGGAACCGCAGTGGCTGGCCGGCACCATTACCGGCATCCGCACCAAGATCGGCAACCGCGGCAAGATGGCTTTCATCCAGCTCGACGACGGCTCGGCCAAGGTCGAAGTGTCGATCTTCAGCGAGGCGTTCGACGAGGCCCGCCACAAGCTGAAGGAAGACGTGGTGCTGGTGGTGTCCGGCAAGGTCAGCCATGACGACTTTACCGGCGGCATGCGCATCGTCGCCGACACCGTGTTCGATCTGGCCGAGGCCAAAAGCCAGTTCGCCAAGGCGCTGACCGTCGACATGCCGTCGGCGCGCGCCGACCTGAACCGGCTGCGCACGCTGATCTCGCCGCACGTCGGCGGCGGCTGCCCGCTGCGCATCGACTACCGCAACGCCGACGCGCGCTGCCTGCTCCAGCTTGGCGACGACTGGCGGGTCAAGCTCGACGACGGCATGCTGGCGGCGCTGCGCGAATGGCTCGGCGAGCAGGCGGTGAAAGTGGTGTTCTGATTCCGGGAAGGGAAAGACCCTCGCCCCGGTAAAGAAAAAATGGCTGCGCCCTGTCAGGGCGCAGCCATTTGACCATCCGGACATGCCGGAGCAGCCCGGTGCGGCAAACATCACCAGCCATGCAGCCCGTTATCGGGAAACGACCCGTCCTTGACCGCCCGGACATAGGCGGCGAACGCCGCCCGCACCTCGCCGGTCTCCAGCATGAAGTTGCGCACGAATTTCGCCATGCGCCCCAGATTGAGGCCCAGCATGTCATGCATGACCAGTACCTGGCCGGCAGTGCCGTTTCCGGCGCCAATGCCGATGGTGGCGCAGGCAGTCATGTCACCGGTAACGGTCGCGGCCAGCCGGGCGGGCACCATTTCCAGCACCATCATCGTGGCGCCGGCCTGATCCAGCGCCACGGCATCCGCCCGCAGACGCTGCGCTGCCACGTCGTCGCGGCCCTGCACCCGGTAGCCGCCCAGCGCCGAGACCGTTTGCGGCGTCAGCCCCAGATGCCCGCAGACGGGGATGCCCCGCTCGACCAGAAAAGCCACGATATCGGTGGTCCAGCCGCCGCCCTCCAGCTTGACCATCTGTGCGCCGGCCTGCATCAGCTGCACGGCGGAACGGATCGCCTGATCGCGCGAGACCTGATAAGCGCCGAAAGGCAGATCGGTCACGATCAGCGCTCCGCCGCCCGCCCGGGCCAGCCCTTGCGCAACACAGCGGGTGTGATACTGCATGCTCTCCAGCGACACGCCGACGGTACTGGTCTGCCCCTGGCACACCATGCCCAGCGAATCGCCAACCATGATGCAGTCGACGCCGGCCGCATCGGCCACGGCAGCGAAAGTGGCATCATAGGCGGTCAATATGGCGATTTTCTCGCCGCCGGCCCGCATCCCGGCAATCTGCCGGGTGGTGACCTGTCCGCGCGGGCGCGTCGACGGACCTGGCGCCTGGTCACTGGGCGGCTGTGCTTCACCGCCAAGGCTGGCGGGAATCCGGTCTTTGCTCATGGGAACCCCCTCAGTGAATGGCCTGTTCGGTGAACAGCAGCAAGGCGATAACGACCATTGCCGCACCGGAAAACCGGCTCACGACCCGCGCGGCCTGCGGGCGGGTCTGCAGCACGGCCTGGGCACTGAAACCGACCAGCAGATAGACCACGGCGCAGCTGAGCAGATGCACCATCCCGAGCGCCATGATCTGTGCCGGTATCGACCAGGCCGCGGCCGGATCGGTGAACTGCGGCAGCAGTGCCAGGAACAGCAGGAACACTTTGGGGTTCAGCCCGCTGACACAGGTGCCCTTCAGCGTCCAGCGCGCCCATGAGCGGGACCCGGCGGTCTCACCGGCACGCGGCTGCGGCGGATGACGCAGCATGCCGATCCCCAGCCACAGCAGATAGGTGGAACCGGCCACGGTCAGCACGGTCAGCACCGCCGGATTGCTGGCCACCAGCGCCCCGACGCCAGCCGCCACCACCAGTGTCGCGATCAGATGACCAAGCAGCAGCCCGGCCACGGCAGGCACCACCACCCGGCCCAGCATGCCGGCGGAAATCGCATAGGCCCAGTCCACCCCCGGCGTGATGATGAACAGGATCGACACCACCCAGAATGCCGCAAAGATGCTGGGCGTCATGATTGCCGCTCCTGACCCGACCAGCAGATACAGCACAGCGCACCAGCGCGGCCCGCCTGTCCCCGGCATCGACACCGAGATTTTTCCATTTCATTCCGCTCCAGAAGTAAATATTTCCAAATTCATGTTGCTGTTGGAAATAATATTCTCCGGAAGCTAGAATGTGCTTTCAATTCCTTGTGCCGGCATTACCGTTTTTGGGAAAATTTTCTACATGGACAAGATTGATTGCAGGATTCTTGCCGAGCTCCAGGCCGACGGGCGCCTTTCCGTCACCGAGCTGGCAGAGCGGGTCGGACTCAGCGTCTCCCCCTGCCACCGCCGGGTCCGGGCGCTGGAGCAGTCCGGCGCCATCCAGGGCTATCACGCCCGTCTCGACCCGGTGAACCTCGGGCTGAATTTCTCCGCCATCGTCTTCGTCACCCTGCGCGACGGCGATCACAACGCCGTCCAGGCCTTCGAGGCCTCGCTGGCGGACGTGCCGCAGGTGGTTCAGGCACAACGGCTGTTCGGCGATCCCGACTACCTGCTCCACGTCATCACCCGCGACCTGCCCGCCTTCCAGCAGCTGTACGATGAACGCCTGTCGACACTGCCCAGTGTCCAGCGGCTGATCTCCACCCTGGTGATGAAGAATGTGGTGCAGGACCGGCAGTTGCCGCTGTGAGCGGGCACGGCGCTCCGGCAGCGTCGAATAAAGGGCAAGGCCGATCACCGTCGGCCGATCGGGTTACGCCCGGACCAGCAGGTCCTCGTAAAAAGCTCCGTATTCACCGGCCGGATCGGCAATCTGGATTTCAAGAATCCACAAGCCCGTATCCGGGCAGTCGGCGAAATCGCCCAGATTGCCGGCCTTGTAGATCGCATGCGGAAAGTCGGACACGCGGTGGCCCCTGATCTCGGGATTGAGCACCCAGCCCATCGCGCTGGCGCGTTCCTCCGCAAAGCGGTAGAGCGCCGGTCCGGCCAGATTGTCGTGCAGCCATTTTTCCCTGACCTCATCCCAGAGTTGCCGCGCCGCCGCCGCACAGGCCAGCTTGCGCGGGTCCTGACCGACGACAAAGGTCGCGCCGGCATCCCCTTCATGCCCTTCCCACACCACGCCCAGGTCGATAAAGAAAATGTCGTCTTCCCCGAGCCGGTTGTCCGGGTCGATCTTCTCGCTGAAGATTTTCAGGGTGCTGCGGCCGAAGCGGACCAGGATGCCGTGCCAGATGCGGTCCATGCCCATGTCTTCGAGCACGGTCCTGGCCAGCTCCTTCGCCTGCAGCTCGGTCATGCCGGGCCGGACCCGTCCGGCAATCCGGTGCACGGCTTCCATGGTCCTGTCGCGGGCAAGCTTCATCTTGTCCAGCGAGAACGAAGCACCGACGGCTTCTTTTGCGGCAAGGGCGATCTCTGACATGCAATGCTCCATCCGGATGGGTAGCCGATGATCTTATTCCAGAAGAATCAGCCGGCCCAGCGCGGTGCGGGCATCAGGCAGGGAGCGCCGAAAGCCGGCCGCCGTAAAACGGAAAAAGGAAGCCGAAATGAATTTCAGCTTCCTTTTTCACGGTCGGGACAGGCGATTACGCCTTCCCGCAGGCATCAACAGGCAACGATGGCCGTTGCCTGTTCAACAGCTTGTGCCTGTTATGCCTTGCGCGGGGTGCCTTCAGCATGCGCGACAACGGCTTCGATCTGGACCAGGGCATTGTTCGGCAGAACGGAAACGCCAACGGTCCGGCGGGCCGGCACGCCGCCCGGGAAGTATGCCGTGTAGGCTTCGTCCACAGCGCTCATGTCGTCGATGTTCTTGACGAAGACGTTGACCTTGACCACATCAGCCATGACGTGGTTGATGCTTTCCACGATAGCCTTGATGTTTTTCAGGCACTGGGCAGCCTGTTCCTTCACACCACCGGCAACCAGAGCACCCGTTTTCGGGTCCAGCGGCAGCTGGGCCGAAATGTGGTTGTAATGGGAGAAAGCAACGGTTTGCGTCGAAAGGGCGCTCTGCGGTGCATTTTCGGTGTTGTTCGCCTTGATGACGATCCCGTGACGGTCTTCAACCAGTTGCGGCGGCGTACCGTCACCGTGCGACACGACGGCTTCGATTTGCACCAGCGCATCCAGCGGCAGGCCGGCGACGGCAACGGCAGTGCGTGCCGGCACATAGGCGACGGCGCGGGCAATGGCCGAATCCGGGAAGAACGTCGTATACACTTCGTTCACGGCGTCAAGATCCGAGAAGTTCTTGAGGAAGATGTTGATCTTGACGATATCGTCGAAAGGAACGTCGATGCTTTCCAGAATGGCCTTGATGTTCTTGAGGCACTGGGCAGCCTGTTCTTTCACGCCACCGGCGACCAGCTTGCCGGATTCCGGATCGATCGGCAGTTGGGCGGAAATGTTGTTGTAGTGGGAGAACGCGACGGTTTGCGTGGACAGCGGGCTGGTCGGAGCGTTTTTCGTGTTGCGGGCGAGCTTGATCAGGTCGCCGGCTTGCGGTGCGCCCGGGATGGTGCCGACACCATTCGAAACCAGCGCTTCGACTTGCACCAGTGCATTCAGGGGCAATGCAGCAACGGCGACGGTCGTCAGTGCCGGCACATAGCCCGGGAAGAAGGTTGCGTAGACGGCATTGACCGCGTCAATGTCGGCAATGTTTTTGACGAAAATGGAAATGCGAACAATATCGTCCATCGAATGGGCGACACTTTCGACCACTGCCTTGATGTTCTTGAAGCACTGTTCGGCTTGTTCTTTCACGCCACCGGCAACCAGCTTGCCCGTCTTCGGATCAACCGGCAATTGAGCCGAAAGGTTATTGTAATGAGAGAAAGCAACAGTTTGCGAATAAGGACCCATCGCCTTCGGCGCATTTTCCGTATTCCGTGCCAGGACTGCGTTATAGCCGCTCATAATAATACTCACCTTTTTTTGTTGGGTTTTAGTGGGTTGCGTGGCATGCACGTGTTCCACCCTCGTTAATGACAGTTGCTACGGGTCTATCCAGGCGACGGACCTTAGCCTGCAGTAAATTTGTGGAGGCAGGTTACGTCAAGGATCAGGCGCAAGTCAATATAGCGAATCGCCGTGTTTTTCTGCTTTTTGCACCGTTATGACGAGTATATATCAGGGGAAAAATTGAATCACCCCTGCGTGCCGGGCACGGTTTGCACGGGAACAAAAATTCCAAACGAGTAAACCGCACACCAAACCGCATATTCTCACTTCGCATGCCGGTATGAAGTGGCCCATTCCGCGTCGCAATATTGATCATGCGTTATTATTTTTGCTGTTTTAAACAAAAAACTAGATCTACAGCAAAGTTATTGCCGAAAAAGTAACGTAGGCAAAAACAGGACGTGCGAAATATCGACATTTTTTTGTCGTTCACGGACATGAGTTAATGACAACCGGCCAGAATGTTTAATCGGCGGCATTGAATGCCAATGTCGCAAATGGAAAATACGGCGTCGCAAAAAACCCCGGCCAGTATCCCGAAAAACAAAAGGACCAGCGTCCCGCCAGTCCCTCCTCCCCGGCCGCTACTTCGGCAGCACCACCGGCGTCCGCTTCAATGTGATCTGTTGCCCTTCACTGCCAATCACCAGCGTGCTGCGGTCCTTCAGCACGAATGGCGGGTTGGACTGGAAAAAGTCCATCACCGCGTTCTCGGCCGGCATCATCGCCGCCGTGCAGGCACGGCTGTCGGCCTTGATGGTGCCGAAGACCAGCCGGTTGTCCTGGGCCGAGACCGGTGCGCCGAAGCGGTTGCACTGGGTCGAGGCCAGCATTTGCCCATCAAGGATTTTCACGGTCAGGCCGTCGCTGGTCGCCCAGTTGCCGGCCGGCAGCGCAGCGCCCGGGGCAGCGGCGTTCTGGCCGGTCGCGCAGCCGGCGACCAGCGCCACGGCGAGTACGGCGGAAGAAAGGGAGACGAGATGTTTCATCGGCGGGACCTCCTGTCGGATGCTGCGTCACGATTGCAACGCCAGCTACCTTACTAGCACAGACTGACGGCAAGCACCGCGTCACAGCGCCATGCCGGCGGCCTGAGCCAGATCAAGCGAAAGCGACACGCGTGCCGAAAACCGCCCGGATTGCCCTAGTCTGGCGGCATGAAGACCTCTGCCCTCCCGCTGCGCCTTGCCCTGCTCGCCGCCGCCGCGACAGCGCTGGCCTGGTTTGGCTGGCTGATGCTGCGCCAGCCGGCTGCGGCCGCCGTTGAAGACGTGCTGGTGTCCTGCGCCAGCCTGCGCCAGGGCTGTACCGT
>NZ_BAAGUB010000023.1:0-3251 GCF_054781615.1 Microvirgula curvata
GCGCGCCTGCCTGGCCGTGGTCCCGGCCACGAAGCCGGTATCGACGGTCACGCCGCTGGCGTCCAGATGCCCGCCGCTCAGCGTGCCGGCCTGGCCGTCCGGCCGGGTGCCGATCACGTAGCCGGCCAGTGTCGATCGTGCAACCCGCTGTTCATGCCCGGCGACGGGTTCCCGGAAACGCGGGGCGAACTGGTAGGCGGCAGCGGCAACCGAGCCGCTGATATCGCCAGCCCGGGTCGCGGCATCCTTGAATACGCCACAACTGCTGTCTCCGCACCGCAACCGGACCAGACCGCGATTGATCAGCCTGCCTCCCTGCGGCAGCTCGAACGCATGTGACCTTCTGGCATTCACGTTGATGATGCCGCTGATTTCATTGACGATAATGGCACCCGGCATGTTCTGGCGCAGCATCATGGCCGTCATGCCGGTTTCGGTCGTTCCTCTCTCGCCAAGATGGATGGTGCCGCGGTTGACCAGTTGCGAATCGCTGTCGCTGCGCATCGCCACCGCCTTGTTGCCGCGCATGGCAATGATTCCGCCATGGTCGTTGAGCAGATCATGGCTGGCATGGCTTCTCACGTACAGGGCGCTGGTGGCACGCTTGTCAGCCGTGAAGTCGATCAGGCCCTGATTGATGAATATGCCCCGCCCGCCCGACCTCTCCCTCATCGGCGCGACAGACTGCGGCAGTTGCCCGAACGAGCCGGAGGTACTCATGACGCCATAGCCGCCACGCGCAATCAGCAGCCCGGCATTGGTCCCCACCCCGTTCCCGGGGCCGGCGACGTAAATGGCACGACCATGGTGGTCAGCATGGTCTGCGCTCACCACGCTGTGATTGGCGAACGAGCCGCCTTGCCCGTAACGGATGGACCCGGCCTGGCTCAGCAGCATCTCGCCGCCAGCCTGGTTGACCAGCACGCCGGTCACTTTGAACCGCTGCACCAGTTTTATCGCCCCGCTGTTGATGAACCTGGCGCTGACAGAACTGGCCCGGTCGGGGCTCAGGGTCATCGAGCCGCTTCTGGTATTGTGCACGCTGCCGGCGGCGACCAGCCGCATCCGGTCGAGCGTCCCCTCATTGGTAAAACCGCCCCCCTTCCCGACCAGGACAGCGCCATTCCTCAACTCGCTGGTATTCAGCAGCCGCTCGATGTTCTGGTCGGCACCGGCAATCACCAGCCGGTTACCGGACAGATCCCAGGGCGAGGAGTTGATTACCAGCCCGTCATTGCTCTCTGGCGCCCGAGCCTTCCCGGGTTGCGGCAGTCCCGTCTGCGGATGGTTCGCCGCCATCTGGCTGCCATGAAGGCGCACCGTGCCGCGATTGACCAGCGTACTGCCGGGGTCGGCAAAGAAGGCCTTTCCGTATGCCGTGTTCACCTCGATGACGCCGATGTCGTCGTTGATGGCGCTGCCGCCGTTCAGTGCCACCATGGCGTGCAGCAGGTTGCCGTACGCGGGCGGCGAGTCCGCGTTGCTCTGCAGGCGGACAAGCCCCCGGTTCGTCACCGACGCACCGGGCCGGGATGCCACCATGCCGGCACCGGCATGGCGAACGATAATGCTGCCCTCATTGATCGCATGGACCTGGCCGGTCCCGTCGAGCGGTGCGCTGACCGACAGGCCGACGCCAAGTTCATGGCCGGGCAGGCCCAGTGCCGGCAGATCGGGCCATGGCTGCCCGGCTCCATGGAAGGCAGGGTCGACATCGATCAGCCCGCGGTTGACCAGCATCGGCTTCGATCCGGCAGCAACCCCGCTGCCCACAAGGCCGTAAGCGGCAGGGCCGCGGGTCTCCAGACTGGCGCCATATTCATTCACGACCGTGGCGCTGCCGGCACCAGGCTCTCCGCGGACCTGCACCGCGGTCGCGCCGGCAGTCACCATGATCCGCCCCGCCAGGCTGGCCCCGGCCGTGACAAGGCGAAGCCCCACAGCCCGGTCGGTCACATTCAGGGTGCTGCCCGGCCCGGCATCGAACAGACTGTTGCTCCCCCTGAGCACCACCCCGGTCGAGCCGTCCCCCCTGACGGACAGAGTGCCGGCCTGCAGGGTGGCCCAGACGAGATCACCCAGCCCCTCGATACCGGTCGCACCGTCAGAAACCTGCATTTCTCCGCCGGTGCGATAAATCCGGCTGCTCCGGCCTTTCAACAGCACTCCGCGGGAACCGGCCCCTTCGACCGCCAGCCGGTCACGAAGCAGGATCAGCGCGCGCCCTCCGGAAATCCAGATGCCGGTCCCTCCTCCCGCCACGTGTCCGGCGGTGCCTGCAGGGCTGTCATACAGGTTCAGGTACGCCTCATTGCCAGTGACATGGATGGCGCTCGCCGCCTTGTCTACCGTGCCGATACCGGAGATGGTCAGCCTGGCGGCATTGCCGCGCACGCAGACGCCGCACGCATCGAGACCGCGGCTGTCAAACGGCAATTCCAGCCGGATCCCCACCTGCTCGCCCTTGATGGCGACGCCGGTCGCGCCGTCAGCCACCTGCCCGCCACGGGAAACCACAAAGACGCGATCCCTGGTCAGCGCCAGCCCGACGGCATGGCTGCCCCGGATGTCCACCGGGTCGAGCCGGTGCACGCCGTCGGCACTGCTAGCCAGGACAGGCATGATGCCCGTTCCGCCGGCCATGGCGAGGATGACCATGCCTTGCCGCGACGGAATCGGCCATGAACCCGGTCTGAATCGATACAGGAAGGAAGCAGACATGATGATTCACCGTTATTCATGGAAAAGAACCATCACGCTACACTGGCAGAAATTGAACCGGGAGTTACATAACGTTTAACTCCCCACCGGAAATATCCCTATCTGGAAATGTCATTCCCAGCATAACGACAGAAAACAAGGAATATGCTGGCGCCCCTTCGTTTTAAAATAAATTACTGTCGAAAAAAACAGCAATTTCACAACAACAACGCTCACGCGCACCGAATTTTATTTCCCTGCGGTGTATCCCGGACGGGGTAAACCGCAGGGAAGCCAGAGGGGCATCGCAGCCTTCAGAATGCATGCACAAAGCGGGTATTCACGCCGCGATCGCCATGCCCCAGGTAAGCCTCAAGACTGAAGTGGCTGTCCCTGCCATGGAGACCGAGGCTCAACCGCCCGTCGTAGCCGAAGCGCGCCCGGTCCGCCGCCAGGGTGAACCGCCCGCCACCCGGCAGGCTGGCGAAGCGGGCCTGCCGGACGGCGGCCTGCCGGTACAGCGTCGGCCGCCCCAGCAGTTCGGCATCGAC
>NZ_BAAGUB010000024.1:0-11116 GCF_054781615.1 Microvirgula curvata
CGCCTACACTTATCGGTTGTCTGTTTTGTTAAAGAGCGTTTTTCCGAACTGAATCAGCGACTTGCTGCTTCGTTCGGCGCTGCGTCGTGCAGCGAGGAAGCGAACTATACGTCCGCCCCTCCCTTCCGTCAACACCCGTTTTCCGCTTTTTTGTCACCGATTCGGCAAGTCCTTGAGAGAAAAAGGCTTTGTTTCAGCCTTCAGCCGCCCCCTTGCGACGCTCGGCCAGCGCGGAAATGACTTTCCGGGCCGGTTTCGCCGCCGGAAGCGGGAAACCGACACCGACGGAGAAGCCGTCGGTGTCCTTGAGGAATGCCAGCCGGGCAGCGTGTGCATCGGCAATGCGCTTGACCATGGCCAGTCCCAGGCCGGAACCGCCGTCGGCGGTCCGGGCCGCTTCACCGCGCGTGAACGGCCGCAACAAGCGGGCGGTGGCCTCATCCGGAAAACCGCTGCCGCCATCGTGGACCTGCAACCACAGGCAGCCATCAGTCTGATGTACACGAACCGTCACCGGCGGCTGACCGTAACGCAGGGCGTTGTCGATCAGATTGCCGAGCAGACGCCGTACGGCCACTGGCCGGATCGGAATGTCGAGCAGCGGATGGTTGTCGTCCAGGCTCACCGGTTTGCCGTCGCGCTGATAGGGTTCGACCACGTCCCGGGCGAACAGGTACAGGTCAATGCGCTCCAGCGCTTCGTCCGGTTCGCCGCGCGCGTAATCGGAAAACTGCTTGAGGATGCGTTCGATGTCGGACAGGTCGGTCAGCATGCCATCCCGCAGCCAGGCTTCATCCATCATCTCGACTGACAGTCGCATGCGGGTCAGCGGCGTACGCAGGTCATGCGACACGCCGGCCAGCATGATGCGGCGGTCCCCTTCCAGCTCATGCAGGGCCTGTACGGTCCGGTTGAACTGGCGTGACAGCAATCGGAATTCGTCCGGTCCCGACTCGACGAGCGGTTCCGGGGTTTCGCCACGCTCCAGCCGCGCCGCAGCCCGATGCAGTTGCGCCAGCGGCAGCGACATGCGCCATGCCATCCATGAAGCGGCGAACAGCACGATGGCCAGGAAGGCGACGATGGTCAGCGGCCAGGTCGAGCCCACTTCGCTGTGCAAGCGCCCCAGCGGCAGGATCAGCCAGTACGGTTTGTCGAGAATGGTCACCGCCAGCCACAGCTCGTTGACCGGGTCACGCTCGACCCGGGCGTCGTCAATGACCAGCCCGCCGGCGGCCAGGGCCTGCATGATCGAGCGCTGTTCGCGGGTGGACGGGGTCAGCTCCGGTGGCATCAGGCCATCGGCCGGTACCAGGTTGATCCCGCCCGGGTGGTTGTACGCATCGAGGAAGCGATCACGCGCAGCGACCGGCAACCCTTCAAGCTGCTGCTCGGCATCGGCGAGGACGTCGAAGATCTGTTCGGCCGTCTGCTGGGCAATCAGCCGCTCGCGGCTGGCCCCGAAGATCAGCACCGCCACCAGCTGGCTGAGCAGCACCGTGCCCAGCAGCAGCCAGGCAAAGCGACCGAACAGACTGCGCGGCACCAGCCGCATCAGACGTTTTCCCCGTCCGGCACGAACACGTAACCAAAGCCCCACACGGTGCGGATGAAGCGCGGTTCGCTGCTGTCGGCTTCAATCAGCTTGCGCAGGCGGGAAATCTGCACGTCGACGCTGCGGTCGAACGCTTCGATATCGCGTCCGCGCGCCAGCTGCATCAGCCGTTCGCGCGACAGCGGTTTGCGCGGATGGGTGACCAGTACCAGCAGCATGGCGAATTCGGCCGGCGTCAGCGCCACCGGCTCGTCCTTGCGCCGCAGTTCGCGACAGCCGGCGTCGAGCACGAAATCACCGAACGGGTAGCTTTCCCCGGCCGCCGTTTCCGCCGCCAGCGCCGGCACCGGTGCCTGGCGCCGCAGGACGGCCTGGATGCGCGCCACCAGCTCGCGCGGGTTGAACGGTTTGCCGAGGTAATCGTCGGCGCCCATTTCCAGCCCGACAATGCGGTCGATATCGTCGCCCTTGGCCGTCAGCAGGATGATCGGAATCGTTTCCCCGGTCGCCCGCAGGCGCCGCACCACGGACAGTCCGTCCTCGCCCGGCAGCATCAGGTCGAGCACGATCAGGTCCGGCCGGCGTTGCTGCAGGCGCTGGTCCAGCCGGCTGGCATCGGCGTAGGCATCGGCATCGAATCCCTGCTGTTGCAGGTAACGCAACAGCAATTCGCGGATTCGCGGATCGTCGTCGACGATGAGGATTTTCTTGGTGTTCAGCGTGTCTTGGGTCATGGTGCCTAGTGTATTCGTGATTTTTTATTCCGCAAATCCAGGCGATACAGTCATTTACATGTCCTGCCCGCCACGACACAGCGTCGCAACACCGCCGCGTGTACAGTGCGAGGCATCAGAGGGAAGATGGCGAAGCCGCCCCGGCAAGGTCATTTCACCTATATGATTTATTGTTTCCATTGAGTGGTGAGGTTGATGAAAGGCTTGTTTTACAGTCTGCTGTCGATCGGCGCCCTGATCTCCACCATGACCCGGGCAGCGCCGCCGAGTGATCGCGGCCAGCAGGTCGAACCCTGGCGGGAGCATCGCGAACGACGGCTGCAACAGGCGCTGGAGAATGGCGATGTGACCCAGGCCCAGGCCGAACGTGCCCGCCGCCAGTGGGAGGAGCGCCGCTCCTCGCGCAGTCAGCCGCGCGATCCCGGGTCCGCCCGTGAACCGGTTCGCCCGATCCGTCAGGACTGGGCTCCGGATGCGCCCCAGGGCTGGCGCAATGATCGCCGGTTCTGATCCTTGTCCCCAGCGAGCGGGGATGGCGGCGTGGACAATCTGTGGATAAGTCATCCAAGTTGCTGTCCGCACACCGGATTCCCCTTTCTGCCTAAAATTTGGGCAGCCCGCACTGAAATCCCGAAATAAAACAGCCCGTCAGTATTGACGGGCTGTTTTCATTTGTTCCGCATGGTCAGGCGACGGCAACCGGGATCTTGCCGATCCGGGCCTGCCAGGTCTTCGGCCCGGTCTGGTGGACGCTCTCGCCACAGGCGTCGACGGCAACCGTCACCGGCATGTCCCTGACGTCGAACTCGTAGATCGCTTCCATGCCCAGGTCCTCGAAGCCGACCACGCGCGCGTGCTTGATGGCCTTTGCCACCAGGTAGGCTGCGCCACCGACTGCCATCAGATAGGCGGACTTGTGCTTCTTGATCGCCTCGATCGCAACCGGGCCGCGTTCGGCCTTGCCAACCATGGAAATCAGGCCGGTCTGGCTGAGCATCATTTCGGTGAACTTGTCCATCCGCGTTGCGGTGGTCGGGCCGGCCGGGCCGACGGCCTCGTCGCGCACCGGATCGACCGGGCCGACGTAGTAGATCACGCGGTTGGTGAAGTCGACCGGCAGCGTTTCCCCCCTGGCCAGCATGTCGTTGATGCGCTTGTGCGCAGCATCGCGACCGGTCAGCATCTTGCCGTTCAGCAGCAGGGTCTGGCCCGGCTTCCAGCTGGCGACCTGTTCCGGCGTCAGCGTATCCAGATCGACACGGGTGGCGACCTCGGTGTCCGGCGCCCAGCTGACTGCCGGCCAGTCTTCCAGCTTCGGCGTTTCCAGATGCGCCGGACCGTTGCCGTCGAGGTGGAAGTGCACGTGGCGGGTCGCGGCACAGTTCGGGATCATGGCCACCGGCAGGCTGGCGGCATGGGTCGGGTAGTCGAGGATCTTGATGTCGAGCACCGTGGTCAGGCCGCCCAGGCCCTGGGCACCGATACCGAGTGCGTTGACCTTGTCGAACAGTTCAAGCCGCAGCTCTTCGACCCGGTTCTGCGGACCGCGGGCGATCAGCTCATCGATATCGACCGGCGCCATCAGCGATTCCTTCGCCATCAGCAGCGCCTTTTCCGGCGTGCCGCCGATGCCGATGCCGAGAATCCCCGGCGGACACCAGCCGGCCCCCATGGTCGGCACGGTCTTCAGTACCCAGTCGACGATCGAGTCGGACGGGTTCAGCATGGCCATCTTGCTCTTGTTTTCCGAACCGCCACCCTTGGCGGCACAGATCACTTCGATGCCGTCACCCGGGACGATTTCGTAGTGGACCACGGCCGGCGTGTTGTCGCGCGAGTTCTTGCGCAGACCGGCCGGATCGAGCAGCACGGACGCGCGCAGCTTGTTGTCCGGGTTCAGATAGGCGCGGCGCACCCCTTCGTTGACCATGTCCTGCACCGATTGCGTCGCATCCCAGCGCACGTTCATGCCGACTTTCAGGAACACCACGGCAATGCCGGTGTCCTGGCAGATCGGGCGGTGCCCTTCGGCACAGAGTCGGCTGTTGGTCAGGATCTGGGCGATGGCATCCTTGGCGGCCGGGCTTTCTTCGCGCTCGTACGCGCGGCCCAGTGCCTGGATGTAATCTTTGGGGTGGTAGTAGCTGATGTACTGGAATGCGTCAGCGATGCTGGCGATGAAGTCCTCTTGGCGGATGACGGCCATCTGTTTCTCCGGGTGCGCTTGTGCAGAAAATTGTCACAAGATTGTACCGGAGACTGCGGACAAAGGCGGACCACACAGTCTATTGAACATCCGCACGGCCGGACGGGCTTGCCCCGCCCCGGCGTGCCACCGGCCATGCCGCCGGGCCGTCAGTCGCGGGCCGCGTATTCCGCCAGCCGGGCCATGACCCGCCACCAGGCAGCCATGTCCGCTTCGCCGACCGATGCGGCGATCTCGTCCATCATCCGCAATTGGTTTTCGGACAGCTGCCCGAGCAGGGACTGCCCGCTGTCGGTCAGTCGCAGTTCCTTCACCCGCCGGTCATGGCTGGCGATGCCGGCCACAATCAGTTGCTGTTCCTGCAGGTGGCGCAGCGGCGCATTGACGGCCTGCTTGCTGACCCCCAGCACGCGCAGCAGCATGTTGACGCTGATGCCGGGATTGCTGCCGACAAAATGCAGGATGCGGTGATGGACCCTGGCCAGACCGCGAGCAGCCAGCATCTCGTCGGGTTTGCTGGTGAAGGCGCGGTAGGTGTAGTACATCAACGAGATAGGATCGTTGAGGGAATGGGGCATGATGGTCGTCGGCATGGCGGCATGGATGGTCTCGCGGATGGCGCATTGTAACGTCATTGCCCGTGATTCGATGATTGCCCAAGGTCAATCAATATGACATTAAGCATTCCCCGCGCACGAAAGCGAGCCCGGCCGACAGGCGGCAGCAGATGAAACCGTCCATTCAGCCCTCCCCGGCGAACCGCCGCGTGCACCACGCTATCGGCCGGGACGCGAGCGCCGGCGCCCTTCGCGCAGTGCATTGAGCACCAGCAGCATGAAGGCCAGCAGTGCCACGCCATTCAGCGATGCGCCGAGCGCGACCCAGTCGGCCCGCGCCAGCCAGCCGCCACTGAAACGGATCAGCAGGCCGATATTCAGCAGCAGCAGGGGCAGGTAGAACTGTGGCCGGTAGCGCGCCTTCAGCCCGCTGACGGCGGGCAGGATGATCAGCGCATGGCCGAACACCATCGACAGCACGAAGCCGATCACCACGCCGTGCAATGCCATGTCGTATCCCGGCCCGGCCTGATAGCCACCGCCGGCCATCAGCGCCAGCGCCGATAGCGCCAGCCAGGCATAGCCGGACAGCAGGCAGATGGCGACAAAACGCGGCAGGCCCTGGCCACGGACGGTATGCCGGGCCACGTCGAAGCGCACCATCCAGGCCGCCAGCGCCAGCAGCGCCAGTCCGGTCAGCAGACCCGCACCACTGAGCAGACCGGCCAGCCACAGCAGCATGACGGCATCGAAAGCCCGTTCAGCCCACGGCGGCCGCGGCGCGAAGCGCGACAGTTCCAGCCGTTCGGCGGCAATGGTCAGCACCAGAAAGGCCATCCACCAGCCCAGCACTTCGGCCAGCGGTCGCGCCATCAGCCACAGCACATTGCCGATGCTCCAGCAGCCGGCGGCCACCGCCAGGTAAAAGGTGAAGTTCTGTGCCTGCCGGCGCCAGACACTGACCGACATTGCCACCAGCATCAGACTGGCGGCAGTGATCAGCAACATGCCTTCCGGACGTCCGGCCAGCAGCAGCAGGGCGCCGAGCCAGGCACCGACCGGGGCCAGCCAGCCCCAGCGCTTGCCGAGCGCCACCGCCCGCTCCAGCGCAATCAGGCTGCCAAAGAAGCCACCGACCATCAGCGCACCATGCCAGCCAATCCCGCCGGCGCTGGTCGGCACCGGCACGCCAACCCTGACCAGGCCACCGGCCACGGCCATCCACAGCACCAGCGGGAACGTCAACAGCAACAACAAGCGGAGTTTCATGGCAATCCTTGCCGGCATGGAGGGGAAAAGGCGTCAGACCGGCTGGTCGTCCTGCCAGCCGAAGCGTTGCCGCAGTTCCGGCGACATCCGCGCCGGCGACCATGCCGGCTCCCAGACCACGCTGACGTCGATCTGCCAGTCGTCGGGCAGTGCATCGAGCAGGGTCTGCCGGACGTCGTCATACAGCATGTCCCCCATCGGGCAGGCCGGCGAAGTCATGGTCATGCTGACAGACAGGCTGTCGGCGCCCAGCTCGACGCCGTAGATCAGCCCGATGTCGACGATATTGAACCCCAGTTCGGGGTCGATCACGTCCCGCAGCAGGTCCAGTACGCCATTCCGGTCGATATTCGCCATGTCGGCCCCTTTAAGATGTAAAATTTATACCACTAATAGTACGCCCTGCCCGGCCCACGAATCAATGAGGCGACAATTCCGATGAGACTGACTTCCTTCACCGACTACAGCCTGCGGGTGCTGATGTACGCCGCCCTGTGCGATGACCGTCTGGTCACCATTGGCGAACTGGCTGACACCTACCGCATTTCTGCCAACCATCTGATGAAGGTCGTGCACCTGCTGGGCCAGCATGGCTATCTGCTGACTGTGCGTGGCAAGGGGGGCGGCCTGCGGCTGGGCCGCGCACCGGCGCAGATCAATCTGGGCGAGCTGGTCCGCCTGACCGAGGGGAGTGACGCGCTGGTCGAGTGCTTCGGCAGCGAACACTCGGCATGCCGCATCGAGCATGCCTGTCTGTTGTACGGGGTATTGCGCGAGGCGCAGGAAGCGTTTTTTTCCACGCTGGGGCACTACACGCTGGCATCGCTGCTGGAAAGACCGGTACCGTTGTCCCGTGCACTCGGGCTGACCATTCCGATCACGCCGGCCTGATATCGCTTACAGCGTCAGGCTCAGTTTCGGCGCGAGTTCACGCGCCACCAGCCCGATCCGGTCGGTGATCCGCAGGTCGAAGGCCGACTCGAACTGGGTCGGCCCCAGGTTCACCAGCACGGTGCGCAGGCCGATGCGGCGGGCGATCAGCGGCAACTGGTTGATCGGTCCGACTTCCAGCGACGACCCCATCACCAGCAGCAGGTCGCAATCGGCCAGGGCGGCCACGGCATCGTCCATGCGCTCGACGGCTTCGCCATACAGCACGACATCCGGTTTGAGGATGTCACCGCAGCGGCTGCATTCCGGCAGCGTGTGGGCATTGATCCAGTCCAGGTCATGCACGGTGCCGCAACTCGGGCACTGCGCACGCTCGATGGAACCATGGACTTCGACGATATGCCGGCTGCCGGCACGGGCGTGCAGGCCGTCAACGTTCTGCGTGACGACGGTAACGTGCCGGTCTCCGTCATCCAGGGCGGCCAGCAGACGGTGACCGTCGTTCGGCGCATGGCCGGCGGACAGCTTCAGCTGGAAAATATCCTTGAACGCTGCCCAGAATGCGACCGGGTCGCGGTAGAAGTAATCGATGGAGATCACTTCCGGCAGACTCTGGTCGCGGGTATAGCGTCCCTGGTAGGAGCGGAAATCGGGGATGCCGGATTCGGTGCTCATGCCGGCGCCGGTCATGACGACCAGACGCCGGGAGGCAGCAATCCACCCGGCCAGTTGATCGAGTTCGGCAGTCATCGGATCAGGCGGCAGGGGAAGTCGGGTCAGGCGCGCTCGTAACGCGGCGGCAGCAACAGTGCCGGCACTTCGCGCGGCTCGCGCTGGAAGCGCGGGGTCAGCGGCAAACGCCGACCCTGCCTGAGCGGCAGCTCGTCATCGTCGTCGTCATCCACATCGCTGCGATCGTTGTCGACGTTCTCGATGCGGCTGGCCTTCACCGGCGCCGGTTTGCGTTCGGCCAGTGCCGGACGGGGCGGGCGCTCGGTCACCGGACGCGGAATCCAGCTCGGCCAGAAGGCGTTGTGGCATTCCGGCTTCAGCGTCTGCCGGGTCAGCTTTTCGATGGCTTCGAGCAGGCGCTGTTCGTCTTCACTCATCAGCGACAGGGCAACACCGGAGCTGCCGGCGCGGCCGGTACGGCCAATGCGGTGCACGTAGTCTTCGGGCGAATTCGGCATCTCGAAGTTCACCACGTACGGCAGTTCGGTGATGTCGAGCCCGCGCGCGGCGATGTCGGTTGCCACCAGCACGCGCAGCTTGCCATCCTTGAACGAAGCCAGGGTATCCAGTCGCGCCTGCTGGGCCTTGTCGCCGTGGATGGCTTCGGCCTGGATGTGATCGAACTGGCGCAGTTCGCGTGCCAGCCGGTCGGCACCCTGCTTGGTGCGGCAGAACACGATGACCTGGGTCATTTCGCGCTCATTGATCAGGCGGCCAAGCAGCTGGCGCTTGCGGGCACCGTCGACGGCGAACACGCGCTGTTCGATCGACGCCGCGGTCGCGTTCTGGCGAGCGACCTCGATGGTGATCGGGTCGGTCATGAATTCGCTGGACAGACGCTTGATCTCGGCCGAGAACGTGGCGGAGAACAGCAGGGTCTGACGCGTCTTCGGCAGCAGGCTGATAATGCGGCGGATGTCGGGGATGAAGCCCATGTCGAGCATGCGGTCGGCTTCGTCCAGCACCAGCATTTCGACCCGGTTCAGGATGACGGTTTTCTGTTCGATATGGTCGAGCAGGCGTCCCGGTGTGGCGACGACGATTTCCACCCCGCGGCGCAGCGCTTCTTTCTGCGGATCAATATTGATCCCGCCAAAAACGACGGCATGACGCAGCGGCAGGTATTTGCGGTATTGCTCGACCGACGAGGCAACCTGGTCGGCCAGTTCGCGGGTCGGCGTCAGGATCAGGCAGCGCACCGGGTGCATGGCCGGGCTGACGCTGGTGCTGGCATGCCGGCGCAGGCGCGCCAGGATCGGCAGCGTGAACGCGGCAGTCTTGCCGGTCCCGGTCTGGGCGGCGGCAAGCAGGTCCCGTCCGGCGAGCACTTCAGGGATGGCGCGCGCCTGAATCGGGGTTGGCTCGCTGTAGCCGAGCTCATCAATAGCACGCTGAATCTCTGCGGGCAGTCCCAGTTCGGCAAACGACATCTTGTGGTATCTCCTGCAACAACGGTGGCGGTTCAAGGGGGCGAACTATACGCGCCAAAGCAATGAAATTCCACGCTTTTCATGAATGATACGCATGGAATGACCAAGCCCCCGCAGTCGGGGGGCTTTTGCGACATCGAATGACCCGAATCGGGGCAAGATCCGCGGGCGGCGGGCAAACCGCCCCCGGAGCAGGCTTTCCCCTGATCCGGCGCAACGGGATGATCGGCAGGCGGGCGGCCTCCCCCGCTCACACCAGGGCGCGCGCCACGGTGAACAGCAGGATCACGAACAGCCACACCACGACAGAACGCCAGACCAGACCGATCGCACGCTTCAGGTAATCCGGGTCGGCATCGTCGCCGACGCCGAGTTCCGGGCGGTACTTGACGGTGTAGTCCTGCCGCAGCGGATCACCGAGCTTGACGCCAATGGCACCGGCCGCGCTGGCCAGCAGAATGCCGTAGGCGTAGTTGCCCCAGGCCTGGGCCTGGGCACGCCAGCAGTACACGGCATCCTCGAAATCTCCCATCACGGCAAAGGTGGCACTGGTCAGCCGGATCGGCAGCCAGTCCAGCCATTCGCTGATCCGGCGGGCCGGCAGACCGAAGCGGTCGCCGAACTGCAGGTCGCGCACGCCCCACTTCTGGTACAGCATGCTGGCCAGACGGTACAGCACCGCACCGCTCGGCCCCGGCAGCAGTACATACCAGAACATGGTGCCGAACACATGCCGGTATGAGTCGACCACGCCCTGCTCGATGGTCAGGCGCGAAATTTCGTTGACGTCGAGCTCCGATGTCGGCTGCCCGGTCCAGCGTCCGAGCGACAGCTGTGCGTCGATGACACGGCCTTCGTTCAGCGCCTCGGTAATTTCGGTCAGCGCACTGGAAAAGTGGCGGAACCCCATCGTCAGATAGAGGATGCCCACGTTCCAGACCAGCGCCAGCAGTGGCGACAGCTTGTGCAGCGAGTAAAACACGGCCAGCGACAGGATGACCGGCAGCAGCACGGCCAGCAGCCAGGCCAGCATGCCGTGGCGGGACTCGCCCGCATTGAAATTGCGTTCGAGCGTGTTGGCGTAACGGGTGAACTGCAGGAGCAGGCGGTTACGATTGCCGAGCGGCCGCAACTGCTCCAGCGCGAGAGCCAGGATGATCGAGATCAGAGTCATGTCGTGCCGGGATAAAACAGGTTGTTGGGACAATACCATAAACCATCAAAACGGCAGAACGGCAGACGGGCCGGACAATGCTGCATCCGGCCCGGGCTGGCAGGCAAAACCGCCAGAAAAAGCCGCGGGCTCAGTACAGCAGCCGCCAGTTCGCCATCACGCCGCGGTCCTGACTGCCGTCGTCGCGACTCAGGTAGCCCTCCAGGCTGAAGCGCCCGTGGCGTCCCTGGTGGCTGAGGCCCAGCCGACCGTCGTAGCCGAAGCGGCGCCGGCCATCCTCCGCCGCCAGGGCAAAGCGGGCATCCGGCGCACCGGCCAGGCTCGCCTCCCGCCGGCCGGCCTGACGCAGCATGGCCGGTCGGCCATGGAACTGTGCATCCAGCTGCCAGCCTCGCGACCGCGAATCCCGCCCGTCATGGCTGAAACGCAATCCCAGCAGCGCCTCCAGCGCCACGTCGTGCCGCGACGTCACCCGCAGCCCGAAGGCCCCGGCGTCGCGTTCCCGCAGTGCGCCGTCTCGCTGGTAGCGCAGCCTGACGCCAAGCAGCGGGGTCAGCACCGCACCGCC
>NZ_BAAGUB010000025.1:0-49137 GCF_054781615.1 Microvirgula curvata
TTTCATAGGCACTTCTTGTTTTAGGTACACGGTTAGGTACACAAAATAGTAAATTGTTTTAAAAACTCTATATAAAACATGTAATTAATGATTCATTCAATGTTCTGCATCGATAACGCGTGCCCGGCCGGAAGGGCGCTGCAGCGCCCTTGTTCTTTTGAGCATGGCACCGTTACACGAGCCGGAATGTCCCGGTGCTATTCTCGATTTTCCACTCATGCAGAATGGGCAATCGAGGCAAATCATGAAAAAGTCATTGCGAGCCAGCGTGCTTGTCATCGTGCTGGCCCTGGGCGGCCTCTCCGTCGCGAATGCCGGAGAGGGCGACCTGAGAGGGACTGGCGACAACTGGGGCAAGAGCTTCGAAGGCAAGTTCACCCCGTAACCCCGTACCTGCAGTCGGGCATGTGCCGTCCTCTCCTTCGTGGTCCCTGCCCCCGTTCTTCGCCTAGGCGTCCGGCAGCCGGAACGCATTCACCGCCTGGCCGAGCTCGGCCGACAAGCGGGTCATGGCGCTGGCGTTGTCCGACATCTGGCCGACGATGGTGGTGTTTTCCTCCGCCATCTGCGCGACCTGTTCCATATGGCGGGTGATGTCGCCGCTGGAATGTTGCTGCTCCTTGACCGCGCTGGCGATGGAGCCGGACCGCTGCACGGTCAATTCGACGGCCGTTTCGCTGCGACGGAATGCGCCTTCGACCACGGCGATGCAGTGTTCGCTCGACTGCAGCGAATCCTGGCTCTGGCGCACGGCAATCTGCAACTGGCCGGAGCGGCTGGTCAGCACGCTGGTCACTTCGTTGATCTGGCTGGCTGACAGCGCAGACTTTTCCGCCAGCAGTCTGACTTCGTCGGCGACCACGGCAAAGCCGCGTCCGGCCTCACCCGCCCGTGCGGCCTCGATGGTTGCGTTCAGCGCCAGCAGATTGGTCTGGTCGGCGAGATCGCGCACCTGGCTGGTCATCAGGGAAATCCGGTGCGTGTCGTCGGAAAACGCGTTGACGTGACCGGAGACTTCCTCAACGTTCTGCTGGATCTTCTTCACTTCCGCAATCAGGTTGTTCAGCTGCACGGCGCCCTCCCGGGTGGTGGCCAGGCTTTCCTGCGCATGACTCTGTTGCTGGGCGGAGGCAGCGGCGACTTCGCCGATGCTGACGGTCAACTGCTCGACCGACGAGGCAACCGAGCTGGCGGCCTGGTTCTGCCGGTGTGATGCCTGCAGCACCAGTCCGGACGACGATGACAATTCATTGGCTACCTGGTCAACCTGTCCGGCGCTGCTGTTGATGGCGCGAACCGAGGTGACCAGCGCATCGCGCATGTCCGCCAGCGCACGCAGCAACTGGGCGATTTCGTCGTTGCCCCTGGGCAGGAGGGGCTGGCTCAGATCCCCTGCCGCCACGATTTTCGCCACCTGCACCGCGGCGGCCAGCGGCCGGGTGATGGAGCGGATGATCTGGACCGCAATCGCGACCGTGACCAGCGTGCAGACAGCGCTGATGATCCAGGTCAGCAGTTGCGCCTGCCGGCCTTCCCGGGTCGCGCTCCGGCTCTGCTCCATGGTGCGACCCAGCGTTTCGGTGTTCAGCTTGTCGAGCTGGTCGAACAGCTTGTCGTTCAGCGGGGCCAGTTCCTTCATCAGTGCGATGGCTTCTTCGCCCTGGTTCCGGGTAGCCAGCGCCTGGACCCTGGCCTGCAGCGGATCAACCAGCGCCTTGGTCTTCAGCACATCCTGGAACAGCGTGGTCGATGCGCTTGGCGGGTAGCGGGAATACAGTTCGGACAGCGCCTGTATGCCGTCGCCGAGTTTTTGCTGCAGCCGGTTCAATTCGTCGTTGATTCTTTTGTTATCTTCATCGCTGCTCGCGGCAATCAATTCCTGCAGGCGAAATATCTGCAAAGTCTGATTGGAAGTCGCCGCATTGATGATGGTGACTTTGGGCAAGCGGTTTTCCGAGGTATTGGATGCCGCGTCGAGCAGGACGGAATATCCGGAATTTACCGTCGCCAGCACGATGGCAAGCAGTAATAGCGTAAACCCGAAGCCGATTGCCAGTTTATGACTGATACTTAATCTGTTCATTGCGGATCCCATGCGGTTTTTGTGCTGGCCCTCCCCCGGACTCGGCATGCGGCATGCTGAACAGCGGATGGACAGGGTGCTTCGCTGTATCGGAGCCTCTGCGGAGGGGCTGAAACCCGCCGCTGCCAACAACTGATATTGGCGCCGGAAACCCGGAAATCTCCTGGTTGAGATCATGATTTTTATGCTGAATTGGTTGTTAAAAGGCCTGTTTTTATTCTTTAAGAATTAATCGTGCCGTTGCCGGCAAACTGCCGGAATGAAAAGCGGGCCGGCACAAGCTTGCCTTTTCCGAATCCAGTGTTAGTAATGGGTGAGGGGGTGTGCCCGATAACGCCGCTGGCGGGCACCGTACTGCCTTGCTGCGGACACCCGGTTTCCAGTCGGAATCGGGTATTTCTGCCTCCTGTTTTCCTTCACAAAAGGAGTACATACGATGGATCTGAAATCCTATACCGGCCTGATGTCGGTCTGCCTGGTGCTGGGCCTGTCCGCCTGCGCGACCGACGGCGCGACCAAGGCCGAAGTCCAGCATGCGCAGGCGACGGCTGACCAGGCGCTGTCCACCGCCAATCAGGCACTGAATCAGGCGAACGATGCCAGTGCCAAGGCGGATCAGGCGATGTCGACATCGAATCAGACCCGCGAGCAACTGCAGCGCATGGGGCAGAAGGGCATGATGAAGTAGGACATGTCGAACCGTCCCGCAGGCTGCATGCGGCACGGGGGCGCACCGGCGGCCAGACTGGCGTCGGTGTGCGTCGACAACGACGAACGGCCCCTGCTCAGTCGGTGCCCGCCGCGCTGCCGGGCCGGACTGGCGGACTGGCCTGATTGGCGTCGCTGCCATACGGCGGGTGGGTGTAGGGCCGTGCCGGCGCATCGGCCAGCCGCCGGGCCGGCAGCGGGCTGCCGACAGCCAGCGGCACCGGCAGCGCACTGCCCGATCCGAGCAGTGTCTTTGCCCGTGCCCAGTCCAGCTCCTCGGGCGGGCCGGCGCGGGGAGGCAGCGCGGCAATGCGGGCACGCAGCGTGTCCAGCCCGACGGGGGCCGCCGGATATTCGCTTACGCCCGGATAGCGTGCCATCACCACGCCGCCGTGGCGGATGCCGACCACCAGCGGGCGGTTCTCGATGCGGACCGGCAGGCCGGCCGCGACCTGTCCGAACAGCTGTACCGCGTCTTCAGGATACAGATGCAGGCAGCCGTGACTCTGGCGCAGTCCCAGCCCCCATGGCTTGTTGGTGCCATGGATGAAGATGCCCCTGAAGCCGGTCTGGATCGCCAGCATGCCCATCGGATTGTCGACACCGGGCGGAAAATAGTCGGGAAACGGCTCGCCGCCCGCCTCGTGCTCGGCCTTGATGCTGCGCGGCACGATCCATGCCGGATCCTTGTACTTGCCGACGACCCGGGTGTCTCCCAGCGGCGTTGACCAGCCCTCGCGGGCGATGCTGACCGGAAAGGTGATGACCGTGGCCGGTCGCCTGGCCGTTTTGGGCGGGAAGTAGAACAGCCGGCGCTGCGGAATGTTGACCACAATGCCGCGCCACGGTTTTGGTGGCAGGATGTACTCGGTCGGAATGATCACGCGCTGGCCCGCTCCCGGCACCCAGGGGTCGAGCCGGGGGTTGGACAGCGTGATGTCCAGCGCGCCGGTATCGAAATAGCGCGCGAGGTCGAACAGCGTATTGTCCGGCGTCGGCGTGACCACGAAGGCTTCGCCGACCACGGTGTCGCCCTGTGTCGGCAAGGCGAACTCCAGCGCCGGCGCGGCGGTGGCAAACAGCCCCGCCAGCACGGGGATGCCAAGGCGGAATGGGGGGCGCACGGGACCTCCTGGTACAACGGTCTGGGTACCCTTCACGTTAGCCCTGCAGGCGGCAGCTTGCCATTCCGTTCGCCGCCGGCGCACGGTTTCAGGTCAACACCCGATACACAATGACCCTCCGCAATCCCGATCATGTCACCCGGGCCAAACAGCGAGCCAGGGTAATGCGATGCAAGCAGTGAGATTCATCGTCAGCAGGCACGGTGGCCAGTTGAGGATACAGGGCCGGCAGCATGACTACCCGCCTGACTGCCTGGTAGTGACCGGCAACGATGCCGCCGTCGGCATGGACGTCCGGGGGGGACGCATGCCGTATTTCGACGTCCAGGCGGCTGACTTCCGGGCCATCTATCCCGATGTGCTGGGCCTGCTGGACGAGGTGCCGCAGGGACGGTTCCTGCGCGAACCGGTCCGCATCGTCGGCGCGGACCGCGACGTGCTCGGCGTTGTCCTGCTGCTGGCGGAATCCATGCCGGTCACGCTGCTGCGCTTCACCTACGTCTACTGCCTCGGCGTTGACCGGCATTACTTTTCCGCCCTGCTGCGGCACAGCATCTCCGGCGACCAGGCTTTTTCCGACTTTATCCAGGCCAACTACCTGAACCAGTGGTCGGTCGTCCGCTTTGCCGAGGCGTTCGACATGCCGCTGCGCAAGTTCAACATCCTGTTCCAGGACATGTACGGCATGACCGCCAAGCGCTGGCTGCTGGAACAACGCCTGCAGCATGCGCGCGGACTGCTGCTGTCGACGCCGATGCGGGTGCTCGATATCGCGCTCGAATGCGGTTTTTCCAATCACGCCCATTTTACCGACAGCTTCCGCCGCCGCTTTCATTGCAATCCCAGGCAGTTCCGCCTGCGGGCTGCGAACAAGCCGTGCACCGATTACCGATGACAGGAAATCAATCATGGACATCAATACCGTTACCCACCAGCTGTCCCGGCGGGTGGAACTGGCCGGGCAGGACATCCAGGCCAAAATGACCGCCAGCAATCTCGACAATCCGGCCCGCATGCTGGAAGCCCAGTTCGCGATCCAGCAGTACTCGGTGTTCGTCGCCTATGAAAGCGCATTGATCAGGGCGTTCAAGGACATGCTGTCCGGCATCATCCAGAAAATATGACCCGACCGCCGCGCGATACCTGCCGCCTGATTGCCGAAGCCGGCCTGGCTGCCGTCAACCATGGCCTGTACCGGGAAGCCGAGTCGATCCGTGCCGCCCTGCCGTGGCTGGTCGGGGACGGCGGGGTCCGGCGGATTCTCGAGGCGTCGCTGCTGGTGGGCCTCGGCCAGCCGGAGGCGGCCATGGCCCTGCTGGAAGGCGACGCTTCTGCCGAGGCCGCCGTGCTGCGCCGGCTGGTGCACGGTGAGGCCATGCCCGACATGCCCCGCGTCTGAGGACGCAATCGCCCCTTCCCGGAGAACGAAAATGGAAATCCAGACTCTCACGGCACCGCTGCCATCCCGGCCGGACGCTGTGCCCGCCTCGCCCGATCCGGCCGAGGTCGACCGCTTTGCCCGGGCCCTGTCCGGCCCGCCGGACGGGACGCTGCCGGAAGCGGCGATGACAGACCAGCTGCAGACCAGGGTGAAGGAGATTGACGGTGCCCTGGCCGCCGCCCGCGGGGAAGGCCGCATGCCGGGCCACCCGGCCGATATGCTGATGGTGCAGGCCGCGCTGCTCAAATCGCTGATCGAGGTCGACCTGATGGCCAAGACGGCAGGGTCCCTGTCGCAGGGCATCAACCGGCTGGTGAACATGCAATGAACCCGCGCGCGCGCCGACTGGCCGGAGGACTGTGCCTGCTGCTGTGCCTGGGCGGATGCAAGGTCGACCTGTACAGCGGCCTGGTCGAGGACGAGGCAAACCAGATGCTGGCCCTGCTGATGCTGCGTGGCATCGAGGCCGACAAGGACGTGACCGGCGGGGGCGACATCACCATCCGGGTCGACAAGGCGCAATTCGTCAATGCTGTCGAAGTCCTGCGCCAGCACGGATTGCCCGGCAAGAAAACCGACAGCATGGAAGACCTGTTTCCGTCCGGGCAGCTGGTGACCTCGCCGGCGCAGGAACAGGCAAAGATCCTCTATCTGAAGGAACAGCTGCTGGAAAAGATGCTGCGTGGCATGGAGGGCGTCGTCAGTGCCCAGGTGTCGATTGCCGAAAGCGCCAGTCAGCACCGGCGCGAGCCGCCAACCCTGTCGGCATCGGTATTCATCAAGCACAGCCCGGAAGTGAACCTGGCCAACCGGGAGGCGGATATTCGCCATCTGGTGTTCAACGGCATACCGAATCTCCAGCCGGAAAAGATCAGCCTTCTCCTGCAGGCAACGGCCTATCGCTACCAGCCGCGTTCGCCTCCGCCGCCCGGGGCGGCTGGCTGGCTGGCGAGCCGGCGTCCTGTCCTGATCGCGCTGCTGGCCGGGCTCGCCGTGGCGCTGGGGGCGCTGGCCCTGTGGTTCAGGCGTCACCCGGCATGGCGCTGAGCGTCACGGGCGTGCCCCCTCCGGTCCGGCTCCTGCACCGGCTGGCCTGGCAACCGGGAGCGGACATGCATGCCGACTGGTGGCACCGGCTGGAGCTGGCGCGCTGGCGGCACGACTATCAGCGCCACCCGGCGTGCCGTGCGGCCATCGACCGGGAAATCGTCGCGCGGAGGGGCTTTCCGGGCAGGCCGTTGCCCGGGGTGCTCGACGGGCGGCAGAGCGCCCTGCTGACGCTGGTGCCGCGGCTGCCCGGTCTGATCGTCGCCCTGGGGCTGATTGCCCTCGACTGCCCGGACTATCTGCTGGTGGGGGCGTACCGGCGCGCACTGGCCGTCTGCCTCGGCAGCCGGGCCTGCGACCAGTTGCTGGCACTGCACCGGCCCTGGCGCGGCGAGCGGACCCTGCCGGCCACGGCGGCACTGGTGTCCGGCGCGGCAGCAGCCGGCGCACACTGGTGGTCTCGCGACGGGCAAGGTTGCCCGGTCTGCATGGCGCTGGCCCTGCTTCTGCCTGCCGGTGACGGCCCGGCGCCACCGATGGCGACGGCGGCTGACTGCCTGTTGAGAGTGGAGCGCTTCCTGTGACGGCCTGGACGATCCCGATCCCCCGCCTGCCCGGGCCTGCTCCGGTCGGCCCGATCGTCCGCGCCAGTGAAATGCAGTGCCTGGCCGGGGTGGCGGCGCTGCTTGCCGATGCCCGCCTGCAGGCCGGAGAGATGGTGAGGCGGGCAGAACGTGATGCGGCCAGCGTGCGCGAGGCAGCGCGCCGGGACGGGGTGGCGGCTGCGCAGCGCGATATTGCGGCATTGCGCACCGCCGCCATCGACGAGGCCGTCGAATGGCTGGTCGAGCAGCGCGAGCTGGAAGTCGTCCTGGCCGGCCGGCTCGAGTCCCGGCTGCGGGCCCTGCTGGCCGCGGAACTGGAAGCACTGATCGACGGGCAGGATCCTGCCGGGCTGCTCGTGCAGCACCTGCGTCAGCGGCTGGCCGGACTGCCGGCCGACGAGCCGCTGACTCTGCGCGTTTCGCCGGGCCAGTCGGAGGCCGTCGGCCAGGCATGCGCCGGGCTGGCGTTCGTCCGCATCGTGGCCGACCATGGACTGCAGGCAGGACAGGCGGTACTGGATACCCCGTTTTCCCGCGTGGTCATCGACCTTGAGGCCCACCTGCAGGCCGTCATCGCGCGACTGCGGCACGGAAACCGGGCTCCGCCATGACGGACCGGATCGATGTCACACCCGTCAGGCCGGGCGGACCGCTGTCTCTGCCATCGCCGTCCGGACCGGTCGGCACGCAGGTGCAGCCGGCACAGTCGATGCTGGCGCTGGCGCAGCAGGCGCTCGGCGCGTCGCCGCTTTCCGCGGCGGCGGTAAAGGCCGATGCACTGGCGGAAACGATCGAGAACATCGGCCTGATGCTGGGGGCCCGGCTCCGCGAGTTTCGCCCCGCGGACGACGGGCAGGTGCAGCGCCGGCGGGCGGGGGCCATCCTGCAGCGGATGATTGACAAGACCTCTGCCGTCACGCCCGTTCGCCTGGACGAACTGTTCCGGCGCGGCGCCGGTTTCGAGGCGGCGGCCGACCCCGGCGCCGCCTTGCGGGAACGGGGACTGGATGCGGGCCAGGCCGCGCTGCTGCTGGCGGCGCAGCTGGCAAGGGCCGGACCGGGGGCGCGGCGTGCGCGGCTGGAACAGGCCCAGACCGCCGCAATGGAGGAGGACGGCTGGACCCTGCAGCTGTTCAGCTACCTGGAATTCGGGGTGGCCGGAAGCAGGGATCTGGCCGAATTGCGGCAGTTGTACCAGTGTGCGACGGCGGGACGTGACAGTCTGGTCGGCTGGTTCGACGGCTTTCGCCGCCTGCGCGACCGCCAGCGCAAGCTGCGGACGCTGATCCGGGCCCTGGCGTTCGAGCTGTCCGCCGAAGAACCGGTCATGGGCGCGCACCTGGCGGCGGTCATGGCCGACCTCAAGCGCATCCTGCTGTTCTTCGGTCTGGAAGACCATTGCCGGCGCATCGCGGACGCCCTGGCCGTTCCCGGCCTGGATGGCGATTGCGTCATGCAGGGCGTGCTGGCGCTGCTCCAGTCGGCCTGGGTCGGGGCAGAGGGTGTGGCCGGCCATGTCGACAGCCTGGTCGGGGATGCCCGCCTGCGCCTGCGCTATGGCCGGCAGCTGTCCGGGCTGGTCCGCTTGCTGCCGGACGAGTGTTTCGGCGCGGACGACCAGCGGGAAACGCTGCAGACGGCATGCGCCGGCTATCTGGAGTGGCTGGCGGACCAGGGCGGCTGACCGCCGTGGTGGCGTCGCCAGAGTCGTTCGATGACCTGTGCCGCGCTCCGGCAGGCATCGAGCTGCGCCGCCATGGCCTGATGATTCTCGCGGCTGTCGGGCTGGCGCATGGACTGCCGGAGCAGTCGTTCGGCCGCGAGCAGTTTCTCCAGCGCCCGGTCGCGGGCAGTGCCGTCGCGGTCGGCATGCAGTACATGTTCGATTCGGGTCAGTCGGCACGGGGTCATGATGGATTCCTGGATCGGTTACAGCTTGAGGGGCAGCGACATCAGGCGCTGCCCCTTGAGCAGCGCCATGGCTGAAGGGGACAGGATGTAGATGGTGTAGCCGCTGGGCAGCGTGGCGCCCTGGCGCAGGCGCACGCCGTTCGCCAGTTCGACGTACAGCGACCCGGCCTTGCCGCCAAGACTGACGATCGCGGCGGGCAACATGCAGATATCCGGCCGGCCGGGCGGGATATTCTGGAACCGGGCCTGCAGCCGCGCCGGCTCGCGCCGGTTGAAGGCGGACAGTGCGGCGAGCAGCGCGACCTCGCGAGCGGGTGCCAGCTGCCCGCTGACCCATAATGTCCTGCCGGACAGGGTAATGCTGAGGCCTTCCAGCATCGACTGCTGCGCCAGCAGGTCGAGCAGCTGGTCGAAACGCGAGGCCCGGTCGTTTTCGACACGCCAGTCGCGCAGCGCCTTGATCGCTTCAAGTTGCCTGACCGTGCGGCGCCAGCCATCGTCGGCCACGATGGCACCGTGAATGACGACCGTATCGAGGCTGTCACCGTGGCTGACTTCGGCATCGAGATAACCGTTCAGCGTCAGTACGTGCCGGACACTGTCGAGCAGCCTGTCGGCGCAGGCGCTTTCGTCGCGAAGCGGCAGTCCCCTTTCGCGCAGGCGGCGACGCAGCCTCTCGACGCTGTCGGACGACGCGCATGCTCCCCTGAGGGTGGCCACGCCCTGGGCGTCGTATTCGATCTGCAGCCCGTCTGGCGCCGGGTCGGGGCTGTCGACGGCCTGCAAGGGGGCCGGACCGACTGTCGCCGGCTGCGGCCAGAAGCCCAGCAATCCGGCCAGTGTCACCATGATGCCGGCCGCCAGCCACAGCGCCCGCTGGCGGGGGCCGGTACGCCTTGCCGCGCGGCGCGGCGGCACGGGCAGGGCGGGCAATGTCGCGTCGGGGGCACCCAGCACAAAGGCCAGACCCGCCAGATCGATGACGACGCAGGGAGGCAGGGGCTGCGAGCCGTCCCATGGCCGGCCGGATACCCAGACCGGCAGCGGCGGCGACAGGGTCAGCCCTGCCGCGGTAACCGTCAGCACGGTGGCCTGGCCGTGTTCGAGCGGGAGGGCCAGGTCCGGGTCGGCGCCGCCAAGGCGGGTGTCGCCGGCCGGCAGGGAGAGTTCGCGGCCGGCAAGCGGGCCGTTCAGCCATTTCAGTTTCAGCAGGAAGGCCATGGGCGACGACTCATGACTGGACTGACGGCTCGGCCTTGATCAGGAACAGCCTGACGGTGCGCCGATTGTTCTTCCGGGTGGAGCTGAACAGCCTGCCGAGCAGGGGAATGTCGCCCAGCAGCGGGATCTTTTGCTCGGCCTCCGTGTGTTCGTCCTGCTGAAAACCGCCCAGCAACAGGCTCTGGCCGGCTTTCAGCAGGGCCTGGGTCGAAATTTCGGCATTCAGGGTTTGTGGCAGGGGCTCTTGCCGGCTGACGGCCGCGGCCTGCCGGCCATCCTGGATCTGCAGCGCCAGCATGACCTCCGTCTGCGCCCCGCTGCGGATCAGGCGGGGCGTCACGCGCAGCAGCGAGCCGGTCGAAATCGACTCCAGACGGGCGAACTTGTCGGCCACCAGCTTGGTGTGGAACGTGATGTTCCGGTCGAGTACGGCCGTGCTGTTGTCCAGCGTGACTACCGAGGGACGGGACAGGATCTGTGCCCTGGCATTCTGTTCCAGTGCGCTGAGCCGCACCATGAAACGCGCGGTATCGGCGATGACGGTCGAGAAATTGCCGGCGTCCGGCTGGCCGCTGTCGTTCAGATGCACCGAGGCGCCGCCGATGCCCACCGAGGCCGACCAGTCGACGCCCAGCGTCCCGAGATCTTCCGAGTTGACGTCGATCAGGGTGACCGAGATCTCGATCAGCGTCGGCCTGCGGTCGAGCTGCTCGATCAGCCGGGCATACAGCGGGAGATTGACCTTGCGATCGCGCACCACTACTGCATTCTGTGGCGGATAGGCGGAGAACACCGGTATCGGCCCCGGGTCTGCCGCCGCCTGCCCGCCGGTCGGCGCCACGGCCGGTCCGCCGGTCCGCGCCATGTCCTTCAGGACCGAGACCACGCCGGGGATGCGTATCTGCCGACCGCGGCTGCTGTAATCGGCATCGGCTGCATTCGCATATTTCAGCGGGAATAGCTGGATGATGATCTGGTGCTCCTCGTACTGGCGCTGCTGCTCGTCGATGCGCCTGGCAAAGCGGGTGATCCGCTCGATACAGGCGGGGACACCGAGAACCTCGATGGCATTGCTGGCGGCGACGGTGCGCACCCGGCAGTGCTGTGCGTCCAGCAGCCCGGTGGCGCGCAGCTGCTCGCGCAGCGTGGCGACCGGCAGGTGGACCGGCGTCACCAGCCGGGTGTCGACTTCCCGCGCCTTGTAAACATGGATGGCCTGTCCGTCGTGGTACCAGGCCAGCTGATACTGCTTCGCCAGCAGGTCGAGCGCCTGCCCGGGGGGCATTGGCCGCAGGGTGCCGACAAAGGCATCGTCGACCTGGGGGCTGACAATCACCGGGATGCCGTGATTGGCGCCCAGCTCGTTCAGGACACTGGCCAGTTTGCTGCCGCGCGTCGACAGCACATAGGGCGCGCTGTCCTGCCAGGCGATGACGGCCGTGGCGGGCGACGACAGGCCGGCGATACTGGCGGCGACCCACCCGTACCCCCCGGCCTTCATACCCGCTTTCCCAGCGCATCGACGGTAATGGCGGTACCGGGCGGAGGGGCATCGCTGCGCAAGCGGCTGGCGATGGCCGACTGCTGGAGCAGCGCCGCTTCCAGCTCGGCCGGCGCAATGTCCGCCGCGTGGCAGCGCACCAGCCACAGCCTGTCTCCATCCAGCAACAATCCGTCGTCCAGCCCGCCGCGCATCGACGCCAGCCACAGGCAGGTCCGGATCAGCCAGCCGTCGTCGCGGACCGCGCCGATGACCACGGCAAAGCAGCTTCCCTGCGCATGCACCCGGCACCAGCCCGGCATGCCGGCCAGGTCCAGTGACCAGTGCCCCGCACCGGATTTCCGGGTCGTGATCCATGTCAGAGCAGCTAAAGAATCAGGCATTTTCATCGGGGGTAAAGCCGTTCTGGAGACTTTTGTATTCTGGGAAGCGATGCCGGTAAGATGAATCAGGTGATGGCCTGAATCTCCCGCTTTCCCTCGCCGCCATGTCCTTTTTTCCCGTTTCCCACAGAACAGGACCTTCCGTGCGCCGGATACTCGTGGTCGATGACCATTCCTTGCTGAGCGATGGCATCAGGAGCCTGCTGTCGTCCGTTCCGACCTACCTGGTGGTCGGTGAAGTCGGCGACGGCCTGCAGGTCTATCAGGCCTGCCAGCAACTGCTGCCGGACGTCGTGGTGCTCGATCTGGGATTGCCCGGCATGGACGGCATCGATGTCATCCGCCAGCTGAAGCGGCGCTGGCCGGCCCTGATCGTGGTCGTGCTCACGGCCGATGCGGCCGAATATCGAGCGCGCGATGCACTGGCCGCCGGTGCACAGGCCTATGTGCTGAAGAAAAGTCCGCGCCAGACGCTGCTGGCCGCCCTGCACCTCGCACTGGCCGGCAAGGCGTTTCTCGATCCCGCGCTCGATGCCGGGCAGGTCGCCGGCCCGCAGGGCACCGCGGGCCAGACCCGCCTGACCACGCGCGAGCGGCAGGTGCTGAAGCTGATTGCCGAGGGCCTGCGCAACCGGGATATCGCCGAAAGCCTGACCATTACCATCAAGACAGTGGAAACGCACCGCCTGAACCTGATGCGAAAGCTCGATGCACACAATGCGGTCGCGCTGGCGGACTGGGCCAGCCGGCTAGGCATTCACTGAGCGGATCACCCGGCCCAGCGCCCGGATCGCCCGCCGGCTTGGCCAGCCACCTTGCCACACCCGCGTCTCCAGCCGCTCGACACGGGCCTGGATCCGGGCCATGCCGGTCTGGCCCGCGCATCCCTTCAGGGCGTGCAGGCTGCCGAGCAGGCGCTGGCGCTCCTGCGAGCGCCAGTCGACCCTGATTCGCGCGTAGCCCGCCAGCAGCCCACGGCTGACGGCCGGGTCCGCGGCATCCAGTAGCGGGCGCAGCAGTGCCGGATTCGGTGCCAGATCGATGCCGCGTTCCAGTTGCAGCGAAATCGCCAGGTCTATCGCGCCGGACAGCTGCGCCAGGCCGACCGGCTTGGTCAGGCAGCCGTTCATGCCGGCCTGCAGGGCCAGGGTGCGTCCGACCGGCCTTCCGTCTGCCGTCAGGGCGATGACCGGCGTATCCGGGTCGAGCAGCCCGGCTGCCGGGTCGCGCCAGCATCGCGTGGTTTCCAGCCCGTCCAGGCCGGGCATGTGCACATCCATCAGCACCAGATCGAACACCTGCTGGCGGCCGCGTTCCAGGGCATCACTTCCGGTTGGTACGGTTTCGGCGCGATGGCCGAGCCCGGACAGCATCCTGGCGACAATGTCGCGATTGAGGCTGACATCATCGACCAGCAGCACGCTGAGCGACCACGGGCTGACCACCAGGGGGGGCGGCCCGTCGGCGCGGCTCAGGGCTGACGGGGTCCGAGGGGGCGTGCTGCGTGGCGCGGGCTGCCGGGGCGCAACGCCCGGGGGGGGCGGAGGCCTGTCGCGTGGCGTGGCGTGGGGCCGCCACAGCTGCCACAGCGTGACACCGGCCAGCATGAACGACGCCAGCTGGGCCATCAGGACAAAGGGCAGCGCCGGTCCCCCCAGCAGGGCCAGCGTCTGCCGGGCGAGGGTGGCACCGGAGAACAGGCCGACAATCTCCCAGTCAGGGTTGGCCAGCGTCCGGCATGTGGCCCGGAAGTCGCCGATCCGTGCGGCGAACGTCCGTTCGCAGCGCGGAGGCAACTGGTTGCGCAGCAGGGCGGGGGCTTCCGAGGTCAGCCCGTCGGCCACGGCGGGGCCATCCTGCGCGCGGCGCAGAACGAGAAGATGACCGTGCTGCGTGCCGTCGGCCGGGGTCAGGCTGCCGACCGCGAGACTTTGCCCGGCCAGGATGCCGGTACCCGCCTGCCGGTACGCGACCGTCAGGCACAGGCGCCCGTGCGCATCGCGAAACGGCTGGCTCCAGCGGGGTACACCCGTGGCGGACGGTTGCCGCTGCAGTTGCGGTGGCGGCCGGTCGCACGGCGCACCGCCCGGCGACAGCGGGTCCGGCTCGTAGAGCACCAGGCCCTGGCCGGGCAGGAGCAGGAAGGCGCCGGCGCGGTGAGGCGGATCCGCATCGCCGAACAGCGCGACGACCCGTCGTGCCTGCCGCACCTGGATCTGGTTCGGCACTGCACCGTCGAACGGCACGAATACGGTGCGCCGGGACAATGGTGTGCCGGTGCCGGACAGGGGCTGGTCCTGCAGTGTGGTCCACAGGTGATTCAGCCATTGTGCCTGCTGTCTGGCCCGGCCGAAGCGGCGGTTTTCCCGTTCGACCACGACGTTCAGCTCCCTCGCGAGCTCCTCGAGGAGAAATTGTCGTGTCTTCGTGTATCGATAGAAAAATCCTATCGACTCAGCCTGCAGCCAGCATGCACCCAGCACACAACCCAGGAGGAGTGCTGCGCGCCCTGTGAGCGTCTTGTCCCGGAATTTACGCAAAGTAAATAGTGAATTTCAGAAGTGGGGCCACAAGGGATGGCCCGTGCGCTATCGGTGGTACCAGGCCCATCACTCAGGCCTTTACCCGATGGGGTCGAGCCCCCGCCGTCATGGATGATATGTCGCGCTATCGCATGCAGACATGGGGGAACCGGATGGATTTGCAAATGGAGCGGCGAATGGAGCAGTTCCTGGAACTGTCCGGCCTGTCCGCCGCGCGGACCGAACCGTGCATGGAATTCATCATGCCGCCGTGCCGGCTTTATATCGAGTGTCTGGATGGGCGAATACTGCTGTCGCTTGGCCGGCCGGTTGCGGCTGCCTGCCGTGTCGAGGTACTGAAGCGGCTGCTCGGGCAATGCCTGTCGACGCGCTTGCCGGGCGTTCCGCTGCGAGCGTGCCTGCTGCAGGACCAGTCGTTCCTCAGTTGCTCGCCGGCCCGCGACAGCGGGCCCGGCCACTGGATGGCCTGCCATCAGGAGATGCGGCGGCTTCTGGATGCTGCCGCCGGAGCGACGTGGTGACCCGCCTTGCACCGTGGCTCGCGATGGCGGCCGGCCGGCAGGACATCGTACTCGCCATCATATTGCTCGTCGCCGTTTTCACCATGATCATCCCGCTGCCGACCGGGCTGGTCGACCTGATGATCGCCATCAATCTGGCGACGGCCATCGTCCTGCTGATGATGGCACTGCACATCAAGGAGCCGCTGGAGTTTTCTGTTTTCCCGTCGCTGCTTCTGATTACTACGCTTTTCCGTCTGGCGCTGACCATCGGCACCACCCGGCTGATCCTGCTGCAGGCCGATGCCGGACGCATCATCGACACGTTCGGCCGTTTTGCCGTCGGCGGCAACCTTGGCGTCGGCCTGATCGTGTTCATGATCATCACGATCGTCCAGTTCATCGTCATCACCAAAGGGGCCGAGCGCGTGGCGGAAGTCGGCGCGCGTTTTTCCCTCGACGGCATGCCCGGCAAGCAGATGAGCATAGACGGCGACCTGCGCGCCGGCATCATCGATGCCGGCGAGGCGAGGCGCCAGCGCCGGCTGGTCCAGAAGGAAAGCCAGCTGTACGGCGCCATGGACGGTGCGATGAAATTCGTCAAGGGCGACGCCATTGCCGGCATGATCATCATCATCGTCAACATTCTCGGAGGCACTGCCGTCGGCGTGTTCATGCACGGGATGAGTGCCAGCGAGTCGATGTCGACCTACGCCATCCTGTCGATAGGCGACGGCCTGATCAGCCAGATCCCCGCGCTGCTGATTTCGATCACCGCCGGCATCATCGTCACCCGCGTCCCCGGCGAGCAGCGGCAGAACCTGGCTGATGACCTGGTCGGGCAGATCGGCCGGCAACCGCAGGTGCTGATGCTGGCCGCGGCGGTGCTGCTGGTGCTGGCGCTGGTGCCGGGCTTTCCCCTGCTGCACTTCGTGGCGCTGGCGGGGCTGGTTGCTGCCTGCGGCTGGTGGACCGGCAAACGCCGGCGCGGTGCGGCGCCGGCTGAACCGGGCGCGCCCGGGACCGAGGCCGGGGGCGGCGCGCTGGTCATGACACCGGGCGCCGTGCCGCTGATGCTGCGGTTGTCCGACGACCTGATGCGCGGCAGCCGGCTGCCTGGCCTGATCGACGAGTTGCGGCGGCGGAAATTCGATCAGCTGGGCATTCCCTTGCCGGAGATCCCGCTGCAGAAGGACAGCGCGGCAGCGGCCGGCTCGCTGTGCATCCTGCTGTACCAGGAGCCGGTGCTGACGCTGGACGTGCCGGCGGACCTGCTGCTGGCGGATGTCGCCTCGGCGCCACTGCCGCAGGCTGCGCGATGCGCCGCCCTGCCGTTTGGCGGACTGCAGCTGCAGTGGGTCGAGGCCGGCCAGCAGGACGCCCTGGCGTTGCAGGGGGTCATTCTGTACCGGGACGAGGCCAGGATCATGCACTGCCTGTCGATACTGGTTGACCGCCATGCGGCCGAATTGCTCGGCGTGCAGGAAACCCGCTTCCTGATGGATGCAATGGAAGGCCAGTATGCCGAGCTGATCCGGGAAGTGCAGCGCCAGCTGCCGATCGGCCGCATTGCCGACGTGCTGCAGCGGCTGGTCGGGGAAGGCATCTCGATCCGTGATCTGCGCAGCGTGTTCGAGGCGCTGATCGAATGGGCGCCGCGGGAAAAGGACCCGGTGATGCTGGCCGAGTACGTGCGCATGGGGCTGCGCCGGCATATCACCGCGCGCTATGGCGCCGGCCAGCCGTGGATCAGCGGGTGGATGATCGGTGACCGGATGGAGAGCCTGATCCGCGAGTCGATCCGGCAGACATCGGCGGGGTCGTACTCGGCGCTGGGGCCGGAGCACAACAGGGCAATAGTGGATTGCATCCGCGAGAGCGTGGGGGCAGAAGCGCCGCGCTCGACGGTGTTGATGACGGCGATCGACGTGCGCCGCTTCCTGCGCAAGATCGTCGAGCGCGAGTTCTTCAGCCTGGCCGTCCTGTCGTTCCAGGAACTGGGTGACGAGTCCGAACTGCGGGTCCTTGGCAATATCGACCTGATCGGCGAGGTGGCCTGACATGCGCAAGCCGGACCCTGCACGGATCGAGAGCTTGCTGGTGGCGCGGCTGGTGGCGCACCGGGAGCACGACTGCGCCGGCGAGACCCGCTTCGGGCGCGTGGTCGATGTCGGCCCCACGGTGGTGCGGGCGTCGCTGACCGGCGTCGGCCTCGGGGAAATGTGCCGGCTGGAACCGTCCGGCATCGAGGCGGAAATCGTCGCCATACGGGGTGGCTTTGCCCTGCTGTCGCCGTTTGCCACCCCGACGGGCGTGATCGCCGGCAGCCTGGTGCGGCCGCTGGGGCGGGCGCACCGGATCGCGGTGGGTCCGTTCATGCCCGGCCGGGTGTTCGACGGCATGGGACGACCGCTCGACGGCGTGCCGCTCCCGACGACATGCACATGGCGCAGCCTGGATGAGGGGGTGCCGGATCCGCTCGAACGAGCACTGATCGATACGCCGCTGCCGCTTGGCGTGCGGGCAATCGATGGTCTGCTGACCTGCGGCCGGGGCCAGCGGGTCGGCATCTTCGCGGCGGCCGGGGGCGGCAAGAGCACACTGCTCGGCATGATCTGCGATGGCAGCCTGGCCGACATCATCGTGCTTGCCCTGATCGGAGAGCGCGGCCGTGAAGTTGGCGAGTTCCTGCGGCATACCCTGTCGGATGCCGCGCGCGAACGCACGGTGGTGGTGGTGGCGACCGCCGACCGCCCGGCGCTCGAACGGCTGAAGGCTGCCTCGGTGGCGACTGCCATTGCCGAGCACTTTCGCGATCAGGGCCGGCATGTGCTGCTGCTGATGGATTCGCTGACCCGCGTCGTACGCGCGGCACGGGAGATCGACCGCGTTGTCGACGACGGCCGGCCGGGGGGCATGGCCGGCCTGCCCCGGCTGCTCGAACGGGCCGGACCGGCCGCCGTCGGCTCGATCACCGCCCTGTATACCGTGCTGGTGGAGGGGGATGACCTGAATGAACCGGTCGCCGATGAGGTGCGTGCCCTGCTCGACGGCCATATCGTGCTGTCGCGCCGGCTGGCGGAGGCCGGTCATTATCCGGCGATCGACATCGGTGCCAGTACCAGCCGGGTCATGGCGCTGGTCACCGATGAACGGCACCGCCGGCTGGCAGGCCGTCTGCGACAGTTGCTGGTGACGTATCAGGAAATCGAATTGCTGGTGCGGATCGGCGAATACCAGGCCGGACAGGATGCCGATGCCGACGAGGCCCTGGCCAGACGGCCGGCGATCCGCCGCTATCTGTGCCAGGGCACGGAGGAGAAAAGCGATTTCCCCGGGACGCTGCAGCAGCTGGAACAACTGCTGGCGGCGCCATGCTGACGCGCTTGCTGGCCATCCGGCGGCTGCGCGAACAGCGTCTGCACGCACAGCTGCAGACGGCATGCCGCCAGCTGGCGGACATGCAGCGGCAACAACGGGACCTGCTGGCGGCGCAGCGCCGGCTGCAGCGTGCCTGGCGTCATCATGGCGTGGTGGGTGATGTGCTGGATCGCGCCGCCTGGCAGCGGTTCAGGGCGGAACTGGCCGATTATGACCTGCGCGACCGTGAGCTGGCCGGGCAGCTCGGGACGCTGCAGACCGGGATGCAAAGCCTGCAGGCCACCGCAGCCGGACTGCGGGCACGGTTGCGCAAGGCGCAGCGCGGGCAGCACAAACTGCAGCTTCTGCTGGAGGAGACATGATCCGTTTCCGAGCGGGCCCAAGCCCGGCCATGAACGGGGTCCGGCCTGTCCGCGACCCGCAGGACGATGCCTGCCGGCGATTCGACGCACTGCTGCAAGGAGCGGCCTGCGGGCCGGTGCTGGCGGACCCCGGCCCCCGGCCCGGCCAGTGCCGGCTGGCCGCGTGGCGGGTGCGTCTCTGCCGGGGGCCGTTTTCCGGGCTGGAAATCGAGGCCTGCCTGAGCGGGGACGGGGTGTCGCTGCGCATGACCGTCCCCCGGCCTGTCCCTTTGTCGCTGGGCCTGGCGCTGGCCCGCCATGCCGTGCAGGTGGAAATGGACGTGACGGATGCGGCGCCTGAGTGAAGCGGCAGGGCGCCTGCTGCGCAAGATTGGCCATGGCCGACAGCGGGGAAGCGCCGATGGCGGGCTGATGCTGCGTTACCGGCAGGCCGGTGGCGACGGGCTGGTCCTGTCGGCATGGCTGGACGAGGAACCGGTGCGGTTGTGGCTGGACGAAGCGCAATGGTGCCGCTGGGTCGAACCGGTGCTGCCGGTGCCGGACTGGTCAGCCGTGCCTCCGGGGTTGCACGCCATGCTTTCGGCATGGACCCTGGCCGGGGCTGATGCCTGCCTGGCGCCGGACGATATGGCATGGCCGCGCGGGCAGGGGCTGGTACAGGCGCATGTGGCGCCGGCGCCTGACTGGTGTCTGTGCCTCGAACGGCACGGCGCCCGCCTCGATATCCGGCTGCTGGACTTGCCACTGGAATGGATAGACCGGCTGGCGGCGTGCCTGCAGCCGGTCGAGGCCGGCACGATTGCGGACCGGCCGGTGCCGGTTGCCCTGGTGGCCGGCTGGGCCCGGGTCGCCGCGACCGGGCTGCGGCATCTCGGATGCGGGGATGCCCTGCTGCTGGGCCGGGCCTACCGCATCGCCGACGGCGAGATCGGCCTGTTTGCCGATGCGCCGCTCGCATGCCTGTGCGTCGACGAGGCGGGACATTACCGGGTGGGAGGCGGCATGGGGGAAACCGAAAACTGGGTCGAGGCGGTACCGACGCCCGACGACGTGATGCTGACCGTGGTGGCCGAACTGGGCACGCTGCAGGTACCGCTGGTGACGCTGGGCAGCCTCCGGCCCGGGGACGTGCTGGATGGAGCGGCATGCATGGATGCGCAGGTCACGCTGAAAATCGCCGGGCAGGCGATTGCACGCGGCATGCTGCTCGATATCGGCGGCAGACTGGCGGTTCGCATCGAACAACTCGGCTGACCGGCTGCCGGAGAACGGCAAGCTCAGGTTTCGGCCGGATGGGCGACGGCGGCGGCGGACGGAACAATGCCGCCGAATGACGCACACACGGGAGTTGCCAGATGGACCTGTCGGACCAACCGCTGCAACTGATCCTGTTGCTGTTCGCCCTGTCCATCCTGCCGCTGTTCGTCGTGCTGGGCACCTCGTTCCTGAAACTGGTCGTGGTGTTTTCCCTGCTGCGCAATGCGCTGGGCGTCCAGCAGATCCCGCCGAACATCGCCCTGTACGGACTGGCCCTGATCCTGACGCTGTTCATCATGGCGCCCATCGGGCTGGCCATCCAGGACAACCTGGCTCTCCGGCCGGTGCAGATGGACTCGCCCGATTTCGTCCAGCAGGTCGAGGCAAGCATCTTCGCACCGTACCGGGAATTCCTGGCGCGGAACACCGCGTCCGAACAGGTGCGCTTCTTCGCCGACATCGGCCATCGGTCCTGGCCGGAACAATACCGGGGGCGGATTCCGGACAATTCGTTGCTGGTGCTGATCCCGGCCTTTACCGTCAGCCAGCTGGTGGAGGCGTTCCGGATAGGACTGCTGCTCTATCTGCCGTTCGTTGCCATCGATCTGGTCGTGTCCAATGTGCTGCTGGCAATGGGCATGATGATGGTGTCGCCGATGACGATCGCGATGCCGCTGAAGCTGTTGCTGTTCGTGCTGATGAACGGCTGGGAAAAACTGCTCGGACAGCTGCTGCTGTCGTTTGCCTGACCGGGCCGGCCATGAGCGAAGCCGTCATTGTCCAGCTCACCATGCAGATGATGTGGATCGTGCTGCTGCTGTCGTTGCCGGTGGTGGTGGTGGCCTCGGTGGTGGGCGTGCTGGTCTGTCTGCTGCAGGCCCTGACGCAGATCCAGGACCAGACCATCCAGTTCCTGGTCAAGCTGGTGGCGGTGGCGGTCACGCTGGCCATGAGCTACCGCTGGATGGGCGATGTGCTGCTCAACTACGCCGGGCTGGCGTTCGGGCAGATCGATCGCATGGATGGCTGACGTGACCGGCTGGGTCGACTGGTTGCCGGTGCTGGCGCTATGCATGCTGCGTCCTCTCGGCGTGATGCTGCTGGTCCCGATCTTCAATGCGGCCAACCTCGGCGGCGCACTGGTGCGCAATGCCCTGGTGCTGATGATGGCCCTGCCGCTGCTGCCGCTGCACGCGTCATGGACGCTCGCCACCGGGGACGGGGTGTGGGGCTATGCGCTGCTGGCCGCCGGCGAGCTGTGTATCGGCCTGCTGATCGGCTTTTGCGCCGCCCTGCCGTTCTGGGCGCTGGACATGGCCGGTTTCCTGATCGACACCCTGCGCGGTTCGTCGATGGCCAGCGTGTTCAATCCGCTGCTGGCACAGCAGTCGTCCTATCTCGGGGTACTGCTGGCACAGGTCTTTGGTCTGCTGTTCCTGGTGAGCGGCGGGTTCAATGTGCTGATTGCGGCCCTGTACCAGTCCTACGCCATCCTGCCGCCCGGCCAGGGGTTCCCGGCCGCACCGGGCGTCACGGCATTTCTCGTGGCGGAATGGCAGCTGATGTACGAGCTGTGCCTGCGCTTCTCGATGCCGGCGCTGGTGGGCTTTCTGCTGATCGACATGGCGTTCGGATTTGCCAACCACTCGACCCCGCAACTGAACGTGTTCTTCCTGTCCATGCCGATCAAGAGCGTGTTTGCCCTGCTGATGCTGGTCATGTCGCTGGGCTTTGCCTTCGATGACCCGCTGGACCGGGCGCAGTCGTTCGCTCACCGGGTCCGCACCCTGCTGGTGGCGCCATGAGCGAAAAGACCCGGCAACCCACCGCGCAGCGCCTGCGGGAGGCGCGTGGCAAGGGGCGCGTCGCGAAAAGCGCCGGGGTCGCCGGCTGCGCGCAACTGCTGGCGCTGCTCGGCTACTTCGCCTTCCTTGGCGGAGAGCTGTTGCAGGCGCTGGGCGGACTGGTCGAGGCCGCCATCCGGGCCACCGGTCTCGGCTGGCCGGCCGGGCTGCATGCATTGCTCGGCGCCGTGTTCGACCTGGTATGGCGTTTTGGCGCGCCGCTTGCGCTGCTGGTCATCCTGACCACGGTCGTCGCTACCCAGGTCCAGACCGGGCTGCTGTTTTCCCCGGCCGCGGCCGCGCCCTCACTGGAAAGGCTCAGCCCGCTGGCCAACCTGAAGCAGATCGTGTCACTGCGCAGCCTGTTCACGCTGGCGAAGTCGGGTATCGAACTGTTGCTGCTGTTCCTGCTGGTCTACTACCTGGTCCGCCAGTACGGCGCGTCAATCCAGTTCCTGCCACTGTGCCCGGTTTCCTGCGGCGTCGATGTCAGCGTGCGCCTGCTGTACTGGATGTGGGCGGTGCTGATCGGCATGCAGGCCCTGTTTGCTGTCGCGGACTATGCGTTCCAGCACCACGACCTGAATCGGCAGCTGATGATGTCGGTCGACGACATCCGCAAGGAATATGAAGAAGCCGAGGGTGATCCTGACATCAAGCAGAAACGGCGCGAGACCCGGCAGGAAATGCAAAGCGGCAGCCTTGCCGCCAATGTCGCCCGTTCCACCGTGGTGGTGCGCAATCCGTCCCATCTGGCGGTCTGCCTGTACTACCGCCGCGGGGAAACGCCGCTGCCGAGGCTGCTTGAAGTCGGTCATGGCCAGGTGGCACTGCACATCGTCCGGCTGGCGGAACGGGCGGGCGTGCCGGTGGTGGAAAACATCGACGTGGCGCGTCGTCTGGCGGCGCAGACCGGGGTGGGGGGCTGCATTCCGGCCGAACTGTTCGAGCCGGTTGCGGAGATCCTGCGGCTGGTCATGCAACTGGAGTATGCCGACGGTGCCGATGACTGAACGGGCCTGGCGCCGGATGGCGGTGACCGGCCTGCTGGCGCTGACCATGCTGGCCCCGGTGCAGGCCGGCGAGCGTCATGCGGCATCGATCCTCGCCGCCGCCCGGGCCACAGGGCTGGATGCGCGCCTGCTGCAGGCCATGGTGGCCGTCGAGTCCGGTCATGATGCGCTGGCCGTTTCACCGAAAGGGGCGATCGGCCTGATGCAGGTCATGCCGGCCACCGGGCGGCGCTTCGGATTTACCGACCTGGCGGACCCCGACGTCAACCTTCGGGCCGGGGCCACCTACCTGAAATGGCTGCTTGCCCACTTCGACGGCGACCTGACACTGGCGGTGGCGGCCTACAACGCCGGCGAAGGCGCGGTGCATCGCCATGGCCGCCAGGTCCCGCCATACCCGGAAACGCGGCAGTACGTGCGGCGCGTCCTGACCCGCTACCGCGGCGGCCAGCCGGTGCCGCCGCCATCCCGGCTGGGCCAGCTGGCCGGGCTGCTGCTGTCGTCGCCGGCCCCGGCGGCAAACGAGACGCAGAATCCGACAGAATCCGGCCAATTCCGGAAAAGCGCCGCGCGTGCGCCCCTAGTATGGATCCCGTGATTGGCGGAGAGAACAGCATGGATACGCTGGTGGCGGTCGGGAGCATCATGAAAACACTTTACGGGCAGAAGTGCGCGCTTGAAAAACAGCTGCATGAATGCAAGGCGCTCGAAGAAGAAATCGGCAGGCTCTGGCACGAGAGCCGGCACAGCGTGTCCGCGCTGAAAAAATGGCAGCGGCTGGAACAGCTGCTCCGGGGGGAAGACTGGCGGGCGTGGCAGGATCGTCAGCGGGATCTCGCCGGCAGGATTCGCAAGAATCTCCAGACCATCGATGAAAGCCTGGCGGCGCTGTCCGTCACGGCCGGATACACCCTGCCTGCGGCGCCGCCCGCTGCCGCCGCGAGCGTCATGCGCCGGTTCGTGTAGTACCCGAGCTGTTTTCCCGGAGACCATCATGACATTGTCCATCCAGACTGCTCCCGTTTTTTCGTCAAAAAGCATGGCGCACACCGACCCGGATATTCACCGGTTTGCCGGAGGAGGAATCTGGTCCGATGTGCTCGACAATCTCTACAAGGACATGAATAACCTGGGTATCAATGCGGCCGACCTGCTGGCAAAACTCAACCGGAAGCGGGAAATCAGCGCAGAGGCAAAAGGCAAGGCCAATATGGTCGATTCAGCCATCGCCGCGCTGCGGAAAGATACCGATAAAGGAGCGGTGGCAAAGGAAGTCGTCGACTATCTGCGGGAAAATCGCATGACCCTTGCGGACAAAACCGGTTCAAAAACCATAGATGAGTGGCTGCAGGGCAAGAATGCCGCTGCCCTGAACAAGGGAGAACTCGCCACCCTCAAGGCTGCACTGGATTCGCTGTCGTCGCGCGCCAGCGATTTTTCGGCACAGAGCAATCTCGACCTGCAGAAATTATCGAATACCAATCAATTACTGCTATCCATGGCGACCAATACCCTGGCCATGCAAAAGAATGCACTCGACAGCATTATTCGCAATATCCATTGATAACCCGGCTCAGGGAGTGGGAAATGAATACGGAGAACGGTACCGGCGACGTGCTGCGCCATTTTCTGCAGCGCGGTGGATCCATCCGGATGCTGCAGGATATCGAACAGGCCGATCTCGACCGGATCTATGCCTATGCGACACAGCTGTTCGAGGCGGAGGCATTCGAATCCGCCAGAAATTTCTATTACCTGCTGGCCCGCATCGACCACTGGAACTTCGATTACTGGCTGGCGCTCGGCCTGAGTTACCAGCGGCTGCAGCAGAATGAAGAGGCACTGTTCAGCTTCTGCCGCGCCGGCATGATCCGGGTGGAAGATCCGCGTCCGGCCTTCTTCGCCGGCCTCTGCTATCAGGTGCTGGGCAATGTCGCGTATGCACGCAAGGCATTCCATGCCGCGCTCCGGTGGTGCGGATCGCATGCCGATCACGAGCCGGTGCGGCGTGCCGCAGTGGCATCACTCAGCGCACTGGAGGACTGAATGATGACCCTGCTGCCGGAACTGCATGCCTATCGGCCGGGGCATGACCCGATCGCCGGTCCTGCCGGTCCTGTCAGGACCGTTCCCGTGCCGGCGATGCCCGCTGATCCGCCGCCCCGTCTGCATGCCCTCCCGGGCATGCCGCCGGCCGCGCATGAACGGGGCGTTTCCGTGCGTGACGCCGCGCTGGCACTGGAGCGGATCATGGCCCGCTTTGATGGCGGGGCGCCCGGCCCACGCGTCTCGTTGCCGGATGTCGAGCGTGCCGACATGGAGGCGCTGGCGATGACCGCAACGGTATTGAGCCTCAGAAGCTTCGGCGATACGGCAAAGGCCACGCTGAAAGCGCTGGAAATCGCGACGCAGGCCGAGGACAGCCTGCGGCGGGAGCAGGTGCTCCAGTATCAGCAGCAAATGGATCGTGCCGTCGAGCAGGCCGACAAGGCGAGAAAGGCCGGCGTGCTCGGCGTCGTGTTCGACTGGATCATCGCCGTGGCCGAAGTCGTCTCCGGCCTGTTCAAAATGGTGACCGGCACGCTGACCGGCAACCCGCTGAGCGTGGCCGGCGGCGCGATGGACCTGATGGCCGGTCTGGCCGGTCTGGTCAAGGCGACTGCCAACACCCTGGCGCTGGTCGACCCGGACAATGCCGAAAAGCATCGGGCAGCGGCCGACGAGGCGGGCAAGGTTCAGCTGTCGTTCGAGATCGCGGGGGCAGCGGTGGATGTGACCAGTGCGGCGCGGAACCTGCTGGTGACCCGGGCCATGGGCAAGACAGCGATCAGCGTGCTGGAAAACGGTGCGGCGCCTGTCCTGCTGGCGGCCATCCGGGAAGGAAGCGAAGGCGCGATCACCGGCATTGCCCGGTCAGTGGGTCAGGATGTGGCAGAACAGGTGGCCGCGCAGATACGCCAGACCGTGGGCAAGGCATGCCGGGAAGGTGCGGAGGGCGCGTCGCGGGCGCTGGGGGTCCCGGGGTTCAACCGTGTGGCCGAAGCGTTTACCCGGGAAGCCATTGAGGCGCTGGTCGCCAGATCGGTCGAGCGCGTGGCAAAACGCGCGATGGCGAAGGGGGGTGTCATGAGTGCGGCAGAACTGACCACCGCCATCGGCAGGCAGGTTGCCGACGATGTCGTGCGGGCGGTGCTCAAGGCCTCGGTGACGGTGCTCGACGTGACACGGACCGTCGCCCGGTCGACGCGGCAGGCGGCAGGCGGCGTGCTTGCGCTGCAACGCGCCGCGCTGCAACAGGACATCGAGGCCCTGATCCTCGATCAGCAATGGTTGCAGACCTGCATCCAGTTTCATGAAACGACGAAGCGGGTAGCGAACGACAGCCTGGGCGACCTCGCCGGCCGCCAGGCCGCCGTACTGGACGGCATGCACGGGATGGCCGGCAGGGCGGCGTCGCTGCAGGTGCGCATTGCCAGCGGCATGGTTTGAAACTTTGACAGGGAGACCGACATGAACCTCATTGCCTCCTCCGCACCGGGAACGGCGGCTGCCGTTTCGCCCGGTGCGATTTTCCCGCTTCACAGCCTCGACGACTGCATGAGCCTGTTCAATGAAGCCTACCTGGCCGTGCGCAAGCTGAACGAGGACCTGCGTGATGTGTGCCGCCGGTATTTCGAGCAGCAGCAGGTGGCGCAGTTCGACAGGCTGCAGGCGGCACGCGGCGCGCGCCGGGAGGCGATCCAGTCGACGTTCAGCGGGGAACAGGCCAGGGGCTGGACCGGCATCGTGGCGGGGGTTTTCGGAGCGGGAGCGGCTGCCGCGGGACCGGTTGCCTCGGCATCGGTACAGGGGCTGGGCCGGGCCGGGGACGGCATCGCCGGTGTGTACGCGGCAGGCCAGCAGCGCGATGCACAGGGTGCGCAGTTGCTGGGGGACATGTACGGCATGGTGGCCGATCAGCGTACACGGCAGATGAACGAGCTGGCCGACGAGGCCGCCACCGCCTCGCGCCGGATGGCCGAGCTGCAGCGCGGACTGGTCGAGGCGCACAGGAACCTGGCTGCTGCGGTCAGAAACGGTTGAGCGGGCAGACGATGAATACGACACCCATCGATACGGTCACGCCGTTTCTGGCTGCGCACGGCATCATCGCCGGCACGGCCTGCCTTGGCCGGAGCGATGTCGTGATTGGCCGGCGCATCTGCCTGCCGGCGCTGGTGCTGGTGTACCGGCAGGAGGGCGGGGAACTGATTGTCTGCGATCTGGCCGCCGGTGTGCAGGGTGGCGCGGTCAGGGCTTTCCTGCAACTGGTCCGCATGCTGGCGGCAGGGGTGCCGCAACTGCAGCGGATTCGCGGGCTGTTTCTGGAGCGGGCGTCGGACCCGGCGCTCAGCCGGGCTCGCGCCAGGCTGGCGCGAATACTGGAAGTGAAGGGGGCCTGCTGGCAGCCCGTCGCGGGTGATGACTGGCTGGTGTACACATTGCCGGGGAAAGGGCCAGACCAATGCCGTTGACCACACCGCTGATGGTGCATATCCCTGTCGCTTCGTACCTGCCGGTGCCGGCCGATGAGCGGGTGCTGGGCTGCCTGCCCTGGCCGGATCTGAAGGACAGGACGCTGCAGGGGCTGACGGACGTATGCCTTGCCTGCTCGCCGGTCGGACAGACCGCACTCCTGGTCCGGCTGGACCAGGCGGCGCAGGCGAAAATCAGTGATGCCGAAGGGGCTGAGGTGTCTGCCGATGTGCTTCGCCAGGCCCGCGTCCACCCCGCTGCGCATGGGTGGGTAGCGGCGGGGTACCACGCCATTGCGTATCTGGTCAGTACGCACCACGTTTACGAACGCATTCGTTCGCAAGGCAGCGTTAGCCCATGGCTGGCTTCCATTCCACTGTGGAGCCGGCCGCCGGCCGCGGACTTCTCGCCGCATTTCGAGCCTCGCCCGCAGGCGCGGGACGGCCGGATGTTCATTGTCAGCAACGATGAGGCGCTGCCAGCCAGACACCGCGTTCAGTTGTTCGACATCAGCGCGCATTCGATCGGGCTTCCTGACATACCGGTGGGGGGCAACAGGGAAGTGGGACCGGCCGGAGTCAGGGTAAACGTGGCCAGTGCAAAGGATTTTCTCTGGGCTCCGGCGGAACTGTCGGTGTGGGTCTCCGCGGGAAACTGGGTCTTCCTGTGCGATGCAATACGGCTGGAGCGCATCGCCCTGCCGGTGCGGGTGAAGGACGGGGCCATTCTGGCTGATGTGTCACGCAATGGACGCTATGTGGCGCTCATCTCCATCGACATGGACATTGATACGGGGTCCTTGCTGACCTTCTACGACCGGACGGTGGGCCGGGGCTCACTGCGGGCCAGCAGGCTGGCCTTCGTTCCCTCACAGCTGTCGGTTGCCGACGACGGCATGCTGTTTGTTGGCGGAGAGCAGCATGGTTACCGGATGAATGCCGATACCTGCACCCTGGCGACCTATGCATACCGGCAGACGTCATTCGGCCTGTTCAGGCTGTCTGCCGACGGGGGCTTTCTGATCCGGCCCCGCCTGGCCGAAGAAGCACTGGGCATGGAAGGCGATATCGTTCTTGAAGGCCGGCGGGGCAGCGGCTGCATCGTGCTGCCGCGCGTATCGCATTCCCGGTCCTATCTGGATCCCTGGCCCGGTGGCATCGCTTTTTCCGTGCTGAACCTGCTGGTGGCCGTGGCTTACCAGGACGGGCGGCTGCAGGTGTTCGATCTGCAGCAGACCGAGGGCCGTGGTGCCCGGGTCCTGGTGGAAACCGATTTGCCGATGGCGGACAAGCAGCTGCCGCCCCGCCTGTGCTTCGAGGGGCTGGACCGGTTGCACGTCCTGTTCAGACAGTGTCTTGATGACCACGTTTACCTTGCACGGACGACATTGTATCTGGGGGGGGAGGCGTCCTGTTGACCGACCACCGTGCTGCCGGATCACAGGAGAAACCGATGCCGATACCGCCTGCCATGTCATTGCTGTCTGCCCTGGCTGCCAGACACGAATGGGACGGAGTGCAGAAATGCCTGTCGCTGGCGGATATGGGCCGCTTGTGCCTGGTCAGCCCGGCGCTCCGCGAGGCGGTGACACCCGGGATGCTGGACAGAGCGGCGCTGGACCTGATCCGTTGCAGGGAGACCGGGGGCGTTGCAGGCGGTGACCTGTGCGGGTTGCGTTTTCATCCGGCGGCGCAGCGGTTCGTTGACACGGAACACTATGCGGCGGCCAGCATCGCCAGCCTGCATTACGTGTGGAAGGACGCCTGCCATGGCCGGTGCCAGGCAAGCACGACTGCCGTGCAGTGGCTGATGGGCATGCTGGCGCCCAGCGCTGCGTCGACACGCAGCGGCGGAATCAGCGTGACCCTGTCCACAACCAGTATGTCCGGCATGGCCCAGGATCTGCACTATTTCATTGCGGGGGGGCAGGCATCGCCACTGAGATTTCCCGGAAGCCTGAAATTTCCACCGCGGCAATGTTCGCTGCAACTGAACACTTCCCGGGATTATGTGCTGGATACCCCGGCACACTGGCTGCTGAAAGATGGCAGCAACAGGCTGTATGCCTATGCGGCGGCCAGTGAAGAGGCCGTACCGCTGCCAATGGAATGGGACCATGGCGCAACCGTGGCCATGTCGCGCAGCGGGCGTTTTGCCATCGCGGTCAGCACGCCCGAGGGAGGCATCAGCACATTGCACTGCCATGACCGCCTGCAGGATGCCTCCCGGGTGACCACGATCGCCTCCGGGGATTATCCCATCTGCCAGGCGGCCGTAACGGATCAGGGACGGGCCTATGTTGCCTCCCATCAGTCGGGCCATGTGACAGGAGAACAGGGCGAAGCCGAAATGCATGCATTCTCCGACAGCCGGCAAAGTCTCTTCATGCTGTCTCCGGATGAGCGGTTCCTGATCCGGTCACGCTATTCGTCACTGCATGGCGACCTCGTCCTGCTCGACCTGCAGGACAGTCGCGAAGTCATCCTGCCTCGCCTGGCCGGGTATTTGCCGTGGGGGGCGAGCATCAGGCCGATGAGCGTGGCCTTCTCCGTGCTGAACATGCTGGCCGCGGTTCTGTATGACGATGGTGCTGTTCACCTGTTCAATCTGCACCGCGCCGAGGCGCAGGCCGAAAGCGTCGTGCTGGGCACGGTACCCATGTCTCCGGACAGCAGCGCGACCCAGCCCTACATCGGATTCGACGGGTTCGACCGGATCCATGTGGTGTACCAGGTCCAGACCGAGTCCGGGGTAGTGCTGGAAATGCAGACCCTGCATATTGCCGCTGCCGGCGTGCACTGACGGAGGACCGCATCCATGCCGCTGGCGCCGACACATCACATGCCAGCCCTGATTCCTGACCTGGCGGGCAGGGACGAATGGGCGGGGGTACTTGACTATCTGTCGCTTGCTGATCTGGGGCGCTTGCGTTGCGTGTCCGCGTCATTTTCCGTGGCGATTACGCCGCAGATGCTGGAGCAGACAGCCCTGGCCTTCATCCGCCGAGAGGAAGGGGATGGCGTGTCGGCGAGCACCCTCGGTGCTTTCCGGATTCATCCGGCCGCCGGGGAACTTGCCGCGGCCCGCTGCCCCGCTGCCGCCTGCCTGGCAAGCCTGCATCATGTGCGCCGGGAGGCCATGGCCCGGGGCGGGTACGGGATGCTGCGCCTGCTCCCGCGGCATCCGGCGGGCATGGACGGGATGGATCATCGACCGGTCGTCCGGGATGGTCGCATGGCTGCGCCGGGCATTTACGAAGGTGGCAGCGACCCGGGCTGGCACAGCATCGATATCCGGACGGACGAAATCCGCACCTTCAGACTGCCGGCGGGCTTCAGGGCCCTGGCGTCGTCGCTGCATGTGGCCAGGATCACGATTGGCAAGCACTTTCTGGTGCCGCCCTGCGACGGGTGGGTACTGGCGGATACGACGGGCGGGCTCCACCTGTACGGCCCGGCGCGCGCGGAAACGATACCGCTCCCGATATCGGGAGCAACGGCACAGACGATGGCAGATCTGTCGTGCAACGGACGCTTTGTCGGCATGGTGACGCGGGGAGACGGGGAGGACAGCCGGGTCCGGTGCTATGACCGCGAGCGTGACCGGCTCTGCGTGGAAGGCACGATCGATGACGGTGATGTGTGCCAGCTTTCCGTCTCCGACGATGGCACGCTGTTTCTCGGTGCTCATCGGCAAGGCTATGTTTTTGCCCCCGATGGCGACATGACGGTGTGTCCGTACCGGAACGGATTCAACTGCCTGTTCCGGCTGTCTGCGGACGGGCACTTCCTGATGCGCACGGTGTATTCCGGCGGGCTGAGCGCACGAGAGGGCTACGTCATGCTCGAACGCCGGTCGCAAGGGCAGGAAATCCTCCTGCCGCGACTGACGGCGACCCGGCCCGGTTTCTGGTCGTCGCGACCTGGCGGCATTGCGTTCTCTGCGCTGAATGCACTGGTGGCCGTGATGTACCTCGACGGGGTGCTGCAGGTCTTCGACCTGCAGCAGAACGACGGCAATGGCGCGCGGGTGCTGGCGGAAGCAGTGCTGCCCTGGGCCGGCGTGATATCGCCGCAACCGGTGATCTGCTTCGAGGGTTTCGACCGGGTGCATGTCGCCTTCTGGCAGCGGATGGGGCCGGTGTTCCGGCTGGCAAAGTTCACGCTGGAGATGGTGGGCGGGGAAGCCGCAGCGTCCCGCCAGGGCATGAGGATCTGAAGCTGCGAAAGGAGGAGGCGGCCGTCGTCGATGGTCCGGTCCTCAGTTGTCTGCATCGCCGGGTTTTTTCTGCATCCGGCAGGAGGGATTGTCATGTCGCCGTATTTATTGCCTCCCACCTTGCAGGGCCTGGCCCGGAGTGCGGACCATTGGCCCTACCTGGCACAGTATCTGTCACTGGAAGATCTTGGCCGCCTGAACAGCGTGTCCAGGGACTTCACCGGGGCGTCGACGCCGAAGATGATGGAACGTGCCGCACTGGACGCGATCCGGTGGCAGGAGCGGGAAGCGGTAACGGCCGAGGATCTGCAGCGTTTTCGCTTTCATCCGGCCGCTCGCGACCTGTGCCGGAACTTGCCGGCCACAGCCTGCCTGCAGAGCCTGCACCTTGCGCGCAAGGCCATTGCCGACGGGAACCTGCAGGCGACGGTGGCGCCGGTGGTGCCGTCATGCCGGATGACGAGCATCGACCTGATGCCACTGCCGCGGGACGGGGGCATCGTATGCTGGCACTCCAGCGCGGAGGACAACCGGCCGGTCCGGTATCTGATCCGTGCCGGGCAGGCTTGCCCGTATGCCCTGCCTGACGGGACGATGGCCGTGCCGCGTACGGCACATCAGGGTGGAATCGGCACGGCACGGCAGTTTCTGGTGCCGCGGCCGGACTACTGGGTGCTCGCCAGACCTGACCACACGCTGTGTGTCTGGCGAGCCGGCACGGCGGAGCTGGCGGACCTGCCGCAGCCGCGTCCGGAACGCATACGGATGGCTGCCGTTTCGGGCAATGGCCGCTTCGTGGCATGGGCGGCGCAGGAGAGGAACGGTGATTGCCACCTGAAATGCCATGACCGCGAGCTGGACCGTCTCTGCGTGGACAGGGTCGTGAGCGACCCCCAGCTGTGCCAGTTGTCCGTTGCCAGTGATGGCGCCCTGTTCGTGGGGTCGCAGGCACAGGGATATCAGTTCGGCACCGAAGACATGCTGAAAATCGTCCCGTTTCTTCATCTGCCCGGTTGCCTGTACGGCCTGTCTCCGGACGAAAACTTTCTGATCCGGTCCGGCGTTTATTCCACGGATGGCACCGGGACCATCACGCTGGAGGACCGGTTGCGCGGGACGGACATCGTCCTGTTGCGGCAACGGCCTTCGCGGTCGACCGCGTGGTTCGCCCGGCCGGCCAGCATGGCCTTCTCGCCGCTGAACGCGCTGATTGCCGTTGCCTATCACGACGGAGTGATACAGGTCTTCGACCCGGGGCGAGGGGAAATGTCTTCCTGCGTCATTTGCCCGGATGCGGAACTCCCCCATGCACGGGTGCAGATGCAGCCCCTCATCAATTTCGACGGGTTCAACCGGATACACACCGTGTTCCGGCATTTCGACGGCACGCTTGCCGTCCATACGCTGCACCTGGGCCATCCGGGGCAGGACTGAATGGCGTCAGGCATGCGGACTGCCGCCCCTGCGGCCCCCCGTTCACCCATCAGGAGGTTCTACCATGCAGGCTCTTTCCAGCGTGCCGTCACCATCCTTTCTTTCACAACTGATCGGCCGGGACGAGGGACGGGCAGTGTTGCGCCTGCTGTCACTGGCGGATCTCGGGCGCCTGCGTTCCGTATCCGCGTCACTCAACGAATTGGTGACGCCCGGCCTGATCGACCAGGCGGCGCTGGCTTTTATCCGGCGGCAGGAGGGGGAGCGGGTATCGGTCGAGGAACTGCATCATCTTCGTTGCCATCCGTCGGCGCGGACATGGGCGGATGCCGGACACTACGCGGCAGCCTGCGTTGCCAGTCTGCACTACGTGGTCAAGGAAACGGAGGCCGGGAAGATCGATGCCCGGAACAGCACCATCGCGCTGCCGGGCGGCATGCTGCGGCTGGCCGGCACGAGCCAGACCCGGGACGGGCGGGCCGTCGCGCTCCATTCGGGTCTTGTCGGCCAGCCTCTGGTCCGGTACCTCGTCGGACCGGGGCAGGTGATGCCGCTGCAGCTGCCCGACGGGCTCGAACCCTGCTTCGGCACCCTGAACATGGGGGGGATTCATGTGTCGCGACATTTTCTTTCGCCTCCGCCGGACTGGTGGGTGCTCTCGAGCCGGTTGAATGCGTGCCATCTCTTTCATGCCGGAACAAGGGAGCTGATTCCCCTTCCGTTCCCGCCGGTGGCCGCCCCGTTCATGGCCGCCCTTTCCGCCAACGGCCGTTTCGTGGCGGTGGCGTCATGCGGGCAGGAGGGGCGGGTGTCGTGCTTTGACCGCGAACAGCACAGCATCAGCGTGGACCGGCGGATTGCCGATCGCATGCTGTGCCAGCTTTCGGTGGGCGACGATGGCTGCGTATTTGCCGGCGCGCAGCAGCGCGGCTATCTGTTCCGGGCCGGTGACGAACCGGAGCCATTCCCGTACGGATACCGGTTGAACAGCCTGTTCCAGCTGTCCCCGGACGGGCGCTTCCTGATCCGCTCCGGTCTGGGTCAGAGCAGTGAATGTGGCGACATCGTCCTGGAAGACATGAAAGACGGCACCCGGTGCGTTCTGCCCCGCGCGACGCCATGCCGGCCGCATGGCTGTTCGACTTATCCGGCCGGTATGGCGTTCTCCAGCCTGAATGCCCTGGCGGCTGTCGTTTATTACGATGGCGTGATCAGGGTGTTCGATCTGCTGCGCAAGGATGCATGGGGTGCCCAGGTCGCGGCGGAAGCGGATTTTCCCTGGCCGGGCGGATTGATGCAGCCGCAGATCTGTTTTGACGGATTTGACCGGGTGTGCACGACGTTGCTGGGTCCGGATGCGTCCTCGCTGGGCAGGCACACCCTGTATCTCGGCCAGCACGGTTCGGTCTGACCGGAACATGGCCCCGTGGCAGCTGATGCCACAATACTCATAAGGAGTGATCATGCTGTCCATTTCAATGCCTTTGACATTGACGGATTTTGTCTGCCGCCCTGATGAGTGGCCGTATCTGGCGCAGTATCTGTCGCTGGCAGATCTGGGGCGCGTGCGCTCGGTGTCGACGACGCTCCGGGATGCCGTTACGCCGGGCATGATGGAGCGGGCGGCACTGGAGCGGATCCGGCAGGAAGAAGGCCGCGCCGTCTCGGCGGGGAATCTGCAAGGGTTCCGTGTCCATCCGGCGACCCGGGCATGGGTCGATGCCGGGCTGCACGCGACGGCATGCGTGGCAAGCCTGTACCACGTGCGTGCCGAGATGGAGGCCGGGCAGGTCAGCGTGCGCCAGGAAGCCATCGATCTGCCCGGTACCCTGCATGGCCTCGGTCTGATACCGCAGCCCCGCGACGGACGCGTGATTGTCTGGTACGCCGACCCTGACAGTCTCCGGGCGCGCTGGATGATCGTCAGCAATGAACCGTGGCAGCCGCTGTCGTTGCCCGGCGGGCTGATCCCGCACTGGAACAGCATGGGGTGCATAAGCACGACCAGGCAGTTTCTTGTGCCGCTGGCGGACTGGCGGGTGGTAACGAACCCTGCGCGCGAGCTTCATCTGTACCAGGCGGAAACGGGAGCACAGGTCGCCCTGCCGCTGGTGCGGAGGCCGGATAGCAGCCTGCTTGCCGCCTGCTCGTGCAATGGCCGCTTCGTGGCCATGGTCGAGTACAGCAGCGAGGGTGAAGACACGGTGGTGCAGTGCTACGACCGCGAGGGAGACCGATTTTTCGTGAATATCCGGCTTGCCGGCAGCCTGCCCCACCACCAGGTGTCGGTCGCCGGTGACGGACAGGTATTCATTGCCGGCCATCAGGGCAACCTGTGCCTGCAACCGTCCGGCGAAATGGTGTTCTGCCCGCATGAGCGCCCTGTCGGGCCGGAGGAGGTCGGCAGAACGATCTACCGGATTTCTGCAGACGAGCATTTCCTGATCCAGTCCGACATGCGGGTCGGGCGCGGCATTGGCGACCTCTCCCTGACGCACGACGGGCAATGGATCCCGCTGCCGCGCGGGGAGGCGCCCCTGCCCGACCAGTCTGGCATCTACCCCATAGGCATTGCATTTTCGGTGCTGAATGCATTTGCCGCCGTGGTGTACCAGGACGGCCTGATCCAGGTGTTCGACCTGCAGCAGGCGACGGAGCAGGGGGCGCCCGTGCGGGCAACGGCGGTCGTGTCGTGCGGGCATCGGCTTGGTGATGCGGCGATCCGGTTTGACGGGTTCGGTCAGGTGAGCACGATTTTCTCCTACCGGACGGAGCACGGCCCCCGGCTGGGCAGGCATGTCCTGTTCCTTGGCCGGCATGAGCACGGCTGACCCTGCCGCACAATTCACTGATCCCGGGGAGGGTGCATGCCGCTTGATGAATGGCCATCCATGCTGTCGACGCTGGCCCGGCGGCCGTACGAATGGCCGTATGTGGCGCAATATCTGTCGCTGGCGGATCTGGGGCGCTTGCGTGCCGTGTCGACGACATGCCGCGATGCGGTCACGCCGGGCATGATGGAGCGGGCTGCGATGGACCTGATCCGCCTGGAGGAGGGCGCGACGGTATCGGCCGAAGACCTGCGCGACTTTCGCTTTCATCCGGCAACCCGTGAGTGGGTCGAGGCCGGGCGGTATGCGACGGCATGCGTGGCGAGTCTGCACCTGGTGCGCACCGGAACACGGGCCGGCCATGCCGGTACCCGCGAGGAACGGATCGAGCTGCCCGGTTCCACCCATCTCCTTGACCTGATGCCGCAGGCCCGCGACGGGCAGGTCATCGCCTGGTATATCGATCCCGACAGCCAGCGGTCACAGCGACTGATCGTCAGTTCCCGACCATGGGCGCCATTGCAGCTTCCCGCTGGGCTGGTGCCCTTCCGGAATTCGCTCAACAGCATGGGGGCGGCAAGGCAGTTCCTTGTCCCGCAGGCAGGCTGGGGGGTGCTTGGCAATCTGCACCATGAGCTCTTCCTGTACCGTGCGGATACCGGAGAACTGGTCTCGTTGCCGTTGCGGGGACAACAGACAGGCATCCTGATCGCTGCCTGCTCGTCCAGCGGGCGTTTCGTGGCCGCGATCGAGCATGACGCCGATAACAGTTGCACCGTGGATTGCTATGACCGTGACCGTGACCGGATGTATGCGAGTTACCGGTTTGCCGACTGCATGGTGCACCAGCTGTCGGTGGCCAGTGACGGCCGGGTGTTTGGTGCCGGGTTTCAGGGAGATTTCCTGATCCTGCCGTCGGGAGAAGTCGAGGCTTTCCGGCACGATTGCCATGTCGAGCTGGTGGACTCGACCAGGAATACCTACCTGTGTTCGCCGGATGAACAGTTTCTGGTCCGGTCCGACATGAGGGTCGGGCGGAACATTGGCGACCTGATTCTGGAAGATGGCGAGCGGCAGATCCGGCTGCCTCGCGGAGCGGCCCCCGAGCCGCCGTTTGGCGCGCACGCGCTGCGCCTGGCCTTCTCGATCCTGAATGCGCTGGTCGCCGTCGTGTATGAGGACGGTCTGATCCAGGTTTTCGACCTGCGGCGGGACATGGCGGAAGAGGCGAGGGTGCTGGCAACCGCAGGGATACCGGTCGAGCAGCCGCTGCGAGAGGTGGCAGTCCGCTTTGATGGATTCAATGTGGTGCAGACGATTTTTTCCCACCGGACGGCGCAGGGTGCCCGGCTGAGCCTGCATACCCTGTCACTCGCGCAGGGCGGGGCAGCCTGATGAAGGGTGCCGTGGCGGCCTGCCACTCGTGGCGGGGGATGTCATGCCGCTGACTGGCGTGCCGTCGATACTGCCCGGCCTGATCCGGCGGGCCGATGAGTGGCCATCGGTGGCGCAGTTTCTGTCGCTGGCCGATCTGGGGCGTCTGTGTGCCGTCTCCACGGCGTGCCGGGATGCGGTGACACCGACAATGATGGAACGGGCAGCGCTGGACCTGATCCGGCGCGAGGAAGGCAATGCCGTGTCGGGCGACGACCTGCGTCAGTTCCGCTTCCACCCGGCGACACGGCAATGGGCGGACAAGGGGCTGTATGCGACGGCATGCATGGCGAGCCTGTGGCATGTATGTCGCGAGGCCGGCGAAGGCAGCCTGGCCATGCAGCAGGCGTCCATTGCCCTGCCCGGCATCATGCACCGGTTCGACCTGTTGCCGCAGGTCCAGGACGGACGCGCCATCGCCTGGCATTTCGACCTGGAACAGCACCGCGTCGCCCGGCACCTGGTTGGCGACACGCAGCAGCTGCCACTCTCGTTGCCCGACGGCTATGCCCCCTATCCCTGCGGGGCCGGGGGCATCGGGGCGGCCAAGGCATTCCTGACGCCCAGGCCTGCCGGCCTGCTGATCGGCGACCTGCAGTGTGTCCCGTCCCTCTATTGCCTGGATACGGAGACGCTCACGCCGTTGCCGTTGTCGTTGCCTGGGGGGGAAGGCCGCCTCTTCATGGCCGCCATGTCTGCGCACCGGCGGTGCGTTGCGATGGCGACCTGGCGCAGTGACGGCGGCTGCCTGGTCAAGTGCTACGACCGGGTGCGGGATTGCCTGAGCACCGACACCCTGATCGCGGATTGCTGGCCGGCCCAGATTTCGGTGTCGGAAAGCGGCAGGATCTTTGTGGGCTCGCCGCTGAGCGGCTATGCAATCGACACCGGCCCCGGCCCCGGGGCCCGGCCCCAGCCCTATCCGTATCCACTGGTGCCGGACCCGTCCTGCCTGACTGAGACCGTGTTCCGCCTGTCACCGGACGAGCGCTTCCTGATCCGGCCCGGTCTGGATGGCGGGAGTCTGCTGCTGGACGACCAGCGTAGCGGGCATTACGTTTTTCTCCCGCGCATGGAGCCGGTCAGGCCGGGGCAGCAATGCCGCAAGCCTGCCAGCATCGCGTTCTCGGCGCTGAATGCGCTGGCGGCCGTTGCCTATCACGACGGGCTGATCCTGGTGTTCGACCTGCGCCACGAGGATGCCCATGGCGCCCGCCGGCTGGCACGGGCGGAGTTGTGCTGTATTGAACGGCTGGAGCGGCTGATCATCAGGATGAGCGGATTCGATCAGGTCCATACGGTGTTTGGCTACCGGTCGGACCGGGGGCTGTCGCTGGGGCGGCACACACTCCATCTCGGCCTGGCTGCTCCGGACTGAGTGGCCGGCCTCGCTTCGCACGGCTTGTTTTACTCCCGCACAGGAAACCATCATGCCACCTCTCGATATGCCATTGAACCTGCCGGCACTGGCCCGGCGATCCGACGAGTGGTCCCTGGTGGCGCAATACCTGTCACTGGCGGACCTGGGGAGGGTGCAATCGGTGTCCTCGGTGTTCCTTGACGCCGTTACGCCGAGGATGATGGAACGGGCGGCGCTGGCGCTGATCCGGCAGGAGGAGGACCCGTCAGTGGCGGCCGGGGATCTGCGCACCCTCCGCTGCCATCCTGCCGCGCAGCCATGGGCCGACAGCGGCTTCCACGCTGCCGCCTGCCTGGCCAGCCTGCATCATGCGGGCCGCCTGCCTGTTGCCGGACGGGCCGGCGAAAGGGTGCAGCATCCCGTCGAATCCCGGGTCAGGATGCTGGACCTGGCCACTCGCGCGCTGACGCGAGACGGACGGGTCATCGTCTGGGGACAGGATGTGCAGAGCCTTCTGGTGGCGAAGTATGTGGTCCGGGCCGGGCAGATAATGCCCCTGACGCTGCCCGACGGCTTTCGGACCGCCGCCGCCATACCCCGGATCAACAGCAGCAAGCATTTTCTTCGGCCGCCGCCGGATTGCTGGCTGTTGATGAATGCGGACAGGGAACTGCACTATTACCACACGGACAGCAGGCAGCTGGTCCGTCTGCCGATGGCGCGCTCCACTACACCGCACACGGTGGACTTGTCGCGCAGCGGACGTTTCGTGGCGATCGCGACCAGCAACACGGCTGGTCCGGGCGAAACCCGCCTGCAATGCTACGACCGCGAACGGGATCAGGTCAGCCTGGATGCCCGCATCAGCGATGCCAATCTGTTCCAGATCTCGGTCGCGGACGACGGCCGCCTGTTTGTCGGCTCGTATACGCGGGGCTATGCATTCAGCCGGGACGGAGACGTGACGCTGTATTCGTTCGCGGGCGGCAATCACGCCCTGTTCCGGCTGTCTCCCGATGAACGCTTCCTGATGCGTTCGTGCTCGTGCATCGGGGAGGGGGATTGCAATGACATTGTGCTGCAGGACCTGGGCAACGGGCGCGAAACGAGGCTGCCGCGGGATATCCCTCCCCGGACCGGTCAGAGCGGGGCCATGCGGCCGGAGAGCATCGCATTCTCGCTGCTGAACCGGCTGGTGGCGATTGCCTATGAGGATGGCGCGCTGCAGATATTCGATCTGCGACAGGGCGCCGCGGGCAGCGCCCCTGTGATGGCCCGGGGAAATCTGCCGGTCACCGGCGTCTCGTTGCAGCCGCACACCAGCTTTGACGGGTTCGATCGGGTCTGCACCGTCTTCCGGCAGCGCATCGGCCGCGAGGTGACACTGGCCATGCACACGATGGATCTGTGATCCGTGTTGCGCTGGCCGCAGGTTTCCGGAAACTGTTGCCGGCGACCTGCTTGTGGCATGCTCGCTGCCGGGTATTCCATCTGGAAGGTTGCCATGACGATTTCGCTTGCTTACGCCTGCCTGCTGACGCTGGTCTATCTGCTGCTGTCATGCAATGTGTCGCGACAGCGTCGCCGCTGTCTCGTCAGTCTGGGTGACGGCGACCAGCCGCCGCTGCGTGCCGCGATGCGGGCACATGGCAATTTTGCCGAATACGTGCCGCTGGCCCTGCTGCTGCTGGCACTGGATGAAGCGGCGGGCGTGTCGGCGCCGTGGCTGCATGCCGTGGGCGCCATGCTGCTGGCCGGGCGCATACTGCACCCGTTCGGCATTGCCATGCCGGCCCCGAATCCACCGCGCGTGCTGGGCATCCTGCTGACCTGGCTGGCGCTGCTGCTGGCTGCACTGCTCGGGTTGATGCGCGTGTTTGCCTGAGGTGCATACCGGCCAGGCAAATCGGGCTTGCGCCTGCCAACGGGTTGCCTACAACAAGCAGTATTAACTATCTGACTTGATGGATCCGGGGGGAGAGGCACATGGAAACGTTGTCCCTGTCGTCGATACAGGCGGTTGTGATCGCCAACCTGCTGCCGATTGCGTGGAAGCTGATCGGGGCGCTGCTGCTGTGGTGGATTGGCGGTTTCGTCATCAGGGGACTGCGTGCGGCTTTTGCGCGGATGATGACAGTGCGGAAGATCGACACCACGCTGGCGCGTTATCTTGAAGCATCCTTCAACGTATTCCTGAAACTGCTGCTGTTCATTGCCGTGCTGTCGGTGCTCGGCATCGCGACCACCACCTTCGCGGCCGTACTGGCGGCGGCCGGCCTGGCCATTGGCGTGGCCTGGTCCGGCCTGCTGGCCAACTTTGCCGCCGGGCTGTTCCTGATGGTGCTGCGGCCGTTGCGTGAATACCACCCAACTCACATACTAATTGAACCCTAGCAATATAATTCGGGTGCCTAGAATAAGTATTAATCCGAATTTATTATACTTAATATACTTTTTAAATTTGCGATAGCAATTTTGGCAACATCGTGGCATCACTTATGCGTTTGTCATTAACTTCCATTGCTCGAATTTCCAGCGTCTGAGCATCCACTCCCGGATGCAGCTTGCACCATTGCGGTGGTAGTCAGCTCCATACCTTTTCACCTTCACTCGCCATCGCCCATCATCTTGATGCTGGTGCTATCCACTAGGAGATACAGACAATTCTGCTTTCTTTTCTCTGGAATACGTACCTGCAGGTCGTTCTGGCGGCGGGAGTGCATGCTGAAATTGGGGATGACCGAGTTCAGTCCAGGCAGACGCTCCATGCTTTTGGCGTAGCGGCAGGCCAAAGAGACATTTGATGGTTTGGTTCTTGGGAAGGAGTAGTTTGCTCATGCAGTCATCCTACCGGACGGGCTCAAGCCCTGGTTTATGCAGCAAAGTCAATAATCGGTGCCATTGCCACGCCTAGCCGCGCAACGCTTTCAGTGCCGCATATTGTGCGGGAGCCAAAAGCCATTCACCTGTTCGCAATCTCAAGGCTTTACTTTGATATACTTCGATCTCCGGAAACAGCTTGGGCAATTCTTCAATGAGGATCCGTATAGCCTCCTTAGCATCCTCTGTAACGGTGAATTCTTCGGCCTTCTTTATCGCCACTAACCCTTCGACGCTTGGCTGTGCAGCTAGCATGGCAGAGAGGTCCAATGGTTTTCGTTCTGTTGCCTTCAGGACTTGTTTTTTTAACTCGCGCATCGCAGCTTCAAGTAAGCTGTTGCGCTGTCGCAGGTCATCAATATAACGGCGAGTTTTGTAGTCTAGACTGTCTGCTGGGTAGCGTTTCGTGTCTGAAAGTTTCGATGCTGGTTCACTTTGTCCTAATCGCCAAGCAAATGAAAGCTCGCGTTTTCTGGCATCAATGTAGGCCTTGTGCTTCGCATTGTTGAGGATGCTTTGGACCTTCGGGCCGCCATACAGTTGAACAGCGACTTTCCCAACCTGACTGTATGTCAGAGTGCCGTTAGCTGCGACGATAGCATCGCAGGCGCCCTTGATTTTTTCTAATGCCTGTACAAATTTTGCTCCAGCTTCATCCCGAAGCGACGCGAACAGGGCATCTGCAGTTGGTTCTGCTTGCATTCTTACTTCCCTCCCTTAGAACCCGATGTGTAACCCTCTTCAGGAAGCCACTGTGAGGCTTTGTATTTATCGATCTCCGCCCAGTTGTCCTCGGCCAGCTTGGCCGCAAGGTTTCGCAAAATGCCTTGTGACTCGGGCGCCAAATGTAACGCGTCGCCTGCTTCAAGCGCCATACCGACAACTGAAACACCTCCCGCCAATACATCAAGAGCATCTGACAACATTAAAGCAGCTTTCCGGCGTTGTTTGGCATCAGGGATTGTTAGCAGTAAGTCCTTTACGTTTTCGTGAACCAACAACCGATCAACGAACTCTCGCAACTTGTGTTCGGCAAGCTCGCTAATAGCTCGTCGACCACCCAGCAATTCAGACTGGCTGATGATTTCTTTCACCAAGGAATATTCCGAGCCATGTGGGTCAAGTGCCGCAGACATGGACACAGCATCGTCTGAGCCATACAGAGCTAGTGGTGAACGATGTCCGCCTTTACCTGACAGCCGATCCCAAACTGGCATGAGCTCCTGGGACTCTCGGAACATTTCGTAACGGTTGTACCATTCAAGGACTAAAGGTTCGATCTTCCGATCAATCCGCTCCAGTTCAGCTTGGATCGTAGTAAGCTCCTGCTTGTCACAGCCAGTTACCTTGCCTTCAAAAACCTTCATTTCCAATTCGGCGCGATCATCCCACAGGCGTTTCCGGTGCCGACCAAGCTCCCGTAACTGAAGCATAATAGAATTGGCGGCTAGCATTTGCGGGACTAAAAAAGCTGGGCTAGTCATAAAGAACCGGCAATTACCACAGGATTCCGGGCCGCCAGGCACTTCGACAATTGTACGTTTGGTCCATTTGCCTTCTTCAATGACCTTGATACCTCCTTCAGAACAAAGTGCACCGGGGCATACCCCTCCGTTCACATAGCGCCACGCACCCTTAAATTCAAAGGAAAACGCTTGATCGGCCTGCATGTCCAGATCAAATCGCTGGTTTTTCACCAATAGCCCGGTGACTGTTGGCCCCTGTTTCTCCAGCACTTGCTCAAATCTCTGGATTGCGCCTGGTTCACTAAAGCAGTCTAAAATTTTCTGCCGAAGCTTCAAGGGCTGGAATTTAGCATAATGCAACGTCATTACAAGAGCCATATGCCCCGCGATGAATTCACTGACAATGTGTGCAGGTACTCCCATTTCGAGCAAGTTGGTAATGCCGGCAACACGTAAGCTATGTATGTCATACACACATCTGCGTAATGATTCGGCTCTACCAAGTTGAATCATACTGTCGCGATTTCGAACTTGAGTTGTTAGACCAAGGCTATCTTTGTCATAACCTCTGGCAATAAGCCGATCTTCGGTTTCTGCGGCAAGGGCATGGAACAAAGCAAACAGCTTTTGTTTTGAGATCGGCACATACACCGACTCGGTGTAATTGCGAGTTGCTGGTGATATTAGGTCTCGAAAGATAGGGCAGAATACCGGTAACGCTTTAATCGTGTCCTCGCCAAAATCTTCATCGTCATCGGAAAAATTAACTGGCAACGGGTTAGGGTCATAGGCCTCCATCCATATGATTTGCTCCTTGATTAATTGGTACACAAGCCCAAGCTGGCGTCCCTGCTTTTGCAGCCGCTCATCGGAAGACTGCAAGAGTTCCTTACCATCCGGCCAGGGAATGGCATAACCCGTTCTCTGCTCAGGGTTCCATATCTGAGTTTTATTTGTGCTGACAAATAAGCCAATGTGATCGGAGTTACCTCCGAGCAAACTATCTAGAGGCTGTAAAACCCCGCTGGGTCTTCCGTACATCTGGGCATGAGTTTTTCCGTTGGCATAATGATATTCTCGAAGGGGATGATCGTTTTCACACCACTGGCTTATTGCAATATTCCACCGTTCGGTATCCATTAGCCCTTGATCTAGCCAACGAGCTTGCTTACTTCGCAAAGGAATCAAAAGAAGAATAGCCATACATCTTGCACGGGCGGGGTGCCAGACCATCTCGTACTGCTTGGTAGCGCAGTTGTACCGTTCAGCAGTATCGACTGGAAATCGCTCTTTTACCCAAGTGTACTGTGGGACACCGTGCTCATCGCAGTCCAGTAAAGTTTCAAGCATCGAGGCCAGGAGATATGGCGGGATGAGCCGCCGAAATGTTTTTCCAAGTGGTGTCTTTCTCTTTACATTTCGAAAAGGATTAGAGATGCCAAAAAAAGGATTGCTTTGAATAACCATATCAAATTCTGGCAAAGGGCGGAGGGCATTAATCACGACCTTGTAGAATCGGCCCGCACCGTTCCAACCAGTTCGCTTGCCAGTCGCAGTTTGCCTCTGCACGTATGCATGAAATGTAGTTTCGTCTTCAGAATTGAGTGGGTTAATAAGGTGACGAGTCTCGATAATCCATGGATTGGCAAACCCCTGTTCCTTGGCCCAGTCAAACAAGTACTTAGTTGCTTCGCGTATGCCACTTCGGGTTAGCTTCGCATGTTTACTGAAGACCTCCATTGCGAAAGCCCAATCTGGTAGGCCCTCCTGGCGAAGGTTATCAGGTGTGCGCAATAAATCAGCCTCTTCTTTGAGGTGAATCTTTCTGCGATTATTAATTTCACCGAGAGGAAACACATCACTACTAGGGTGCTCTGTTTGATAGCGCTGAATGGCTATGGAGAAACCCTTAACCATCGACCCAGAAAGCCTTGTTGTGCTTGGGCTGTACTGACGGCATAATGAAATTGAAAAATCTCTTGGGCTTTTTATGCTGGATGAGCAAATTAATCTAAAAAACAATTTGCGAGACCAGCTGTGATCGAAAGGTAGGTACTTCGCCAAGCTCCCCCACCATTTTCGCTCATACAAAATTTGGCTGTGATTGATCGAATACCATGCGACGGGATACAATAAATAGCCTTCACGTATTAGAGTTGTGAGCGCCCATTTTGCGGCAATACGGAGGCCTTTTATATTACAATAATTAGCATTTAGGCTATTGCCATGATCGATAGAAAACTCCAATTGCGTCACAGGTATTGGCTCACATATTGAGCTCAATTGATGAATGGTTTTTCTTTTAAGCTCGACACTTTTGCCGGCAACAAACTGAGGTTCTGAAAATTCCACGATGGATCGTAAGCAACTGATGATATCCTCAATTGTGGATGCTTGGAACCAAGCTGGCCAGTCAACTCTGACCATCGCGCTAGGTGAATCCATCCTGCAACTAAATTCGCTAGTCAGGACTGCTTGATGCCCTTTGCTATTCAGTGCATCTCTATAAATTTCAGTGATAATACTGACAGCTTCTTTTTTGGTTCCAACTTTGCGCTGGAGCGCCTCAAAAGCTCTTGCATAATCAGGGTACCGATTTAGGTGCATGGGTACCATTGCATTAGCCCACTCTGCTAAAGGTTTTGTCCGAACCCCATATGATTTTAGCGAATGCCCAACGGCAGCACTATGCTTTTTTTTATTATCCTGAGATAGTAGAAGTGTTGCCATCGAGGTGAAAAAATCATCAAATGCGCTATTTGCCTCGAACTGCAATATATGGGCAAGTTGATCGGTGTTTTTATCTCCAGTCCAGATAGGGAGGTTCGACATATTAACTAAAATTTTTGATTTTGACCAAAATCCTTCATGGATCTCCGCTGCGGATATTGGTAGGAACGCGGTTTTTTTATTTCGACGGTCATTGTTGGCGTTTCTTAATTACCAAAGTTGAAAGGAGTAATAATTCATGTTGGCTGCAATTCCAGGATGTCGGAATTGTCAAGGGAGAAATTCCTTCTTCATTGATCGAGAGAGGGATGGGTTTCTTCATGACATTATAGGCAGCCATTAATATTTCCTTACGGATAGTCTCTGGTGCTGTTCGATAATAAACTTGTGTAGACTGAATCGAAGCATGATGAAGACATGCTTGTGCTTCCTCGATAGGTCTACGCAATACGCTCGCTAGGTAATACCCGTAAAAGTGTCGCAGAGAGTGGGAGCTATATCCATTGATACCGACTCGTTCAGTAGCACGAGCAAACATTTTATCGATTGCCGGCAAGGTCAAAGGCATGCCATAACCATCGGCATCAAGGCGGATGAATAGGAAGGGGTGGTAAGGCCAGTGCATTGGCTTGCTGTAGAAATGTCGCTCTACGTACTCTTCATAGACTCGCCAGAACATGACTCCCGCTGCTTCATGGAGCCAATGCACAAAATTGTTCTTATCATGACCGCTAAAAGTCATCCCCTTAAATCCAACATACAGACCACGGTCTCCCCTTCCGTACAGGCACCGTGGTTGAAGGTTCCGTAAGGGGTGACCAACAGGTAAATGCAGGTTGGCATGCTCTTGCCGTAGGAAGTCGCTTCGACTTCCTACGTGTGGGTTCCCGTCTTTACCCTCCCAGGTCGTGGTACCACATACCGGATCAGCAAGGACGATCCAGGCTGAACCGGTATCCCGGAACCTGCCGACTACATCCTGATGGAATAGATGTAGGGGTTCGCTGCGTCGTAGCCCTCCAAAGGCCATCAGTAGAAGCAGCATCTTGTCACGAGGTTCTTCCGTGTGTTCGATCAGGTCGATAATGAAATCTGCCGGAAATACCTTTTCTGGCCTGCGTCGGAATGATTGGCGGCGGTGTTCGCGAACCTGATAAGCGTGTACAGACTGCTCGGATGAACGCGAAGGGAATAGATGAATAAATGGATCGTACATTGAGCGGGCTTTAAACTCGATGTATCTTTCAAAGGCAGACTGGAACGTGACCTCAGCAGGGTTGAGTCTGGTTGCCTTGAAGAAGGTGGCCTGAAATGAGTCAAAATCTTCAATATGCCGAAGAGTGTTTTTTAATGTACGGGGTAAGACTGGGCGCCACCATAGATTTAACGGATCGCCCCCATCAGATTGGATCGTACCATGCAATTTGGCAGAACCAAAATCATAGATCAGGGCCCTGATTTGCTTCTCTGTAAGCTCATGATCTCCATATTTTCTTCTACAGAACTCATAGAGTTGGCATACAGCCTGAATTTTCTGTTGCAGGGTGGACTCTTGCTCACCTTGCATCAAAAGATAATGGATATAAGTGTTAATCACATAACCGGGCTGGCCATTTTCAAGAATGACTAATGGGAAGAGTCGTCCTGAATATTGGCTAGTGCGGACATAGACAACCTCGTGAAAGGCATTTTTTATACGATCGCAGGACATTTATGCGCTCAGCCTTTTCTTCGATTAAACCACCTTGGCTAAGAAGATATAGTATCTTTGTTAGTCATATGGAAGTAAGCGCTAAGTCAACCTTGGGCTTGCCCCATCCCTCCGGACAGATCTGATAGCATGATCATGCTTGGAGAGCGAAGCGATGACACGAAACAGAACGAACTCAAGCGCGAGGCGGCGTGGCTGGTTGAGCAGTGCGGCATCAACGTATCGCATCTGGGCAGGACTTGGGCCTGGACCTAGGCGTTTTACAGCGATGGCTGGGACAAATGTGTGGAGGCCAAGCCACTCAAGAGCGCGCAGCAGCAGGAGATCGCGCAGTTGCGCCAAGGTCAAGACCGAGTGGGACATACTAAAAAAAGCGGTCGGATACTTTGCCAAGGACCAGACATGAAGTATCCGTTCATCGCCCGACATCGGGCTGTCTGGTCGGTCAGCGAGCTATGCCGAGCGCTGGGCGTGGCGCGCAGTGGCCTCTATTAGTGGTATGGTCGCTCACTCAACGGTCGTCAGCGGGCCAATGAGTGAGTATCCACGAGAGCTTTCTGACCAGCGACCGGACGTACGATCGTCCTCGGGTATGGTGGGATCTGCGCGCTTGGGGCAAGCACGGCGGCAGGCATCGCGTAGCGCATCTCATGCGCCACGCAAACATCGTTGCCAGGGCCAAGTGTCGTCGCCATCCGTCCGACGCGGGACCCAGGTCAGCCCATGCCATTGCCGCCAATGTGCTAAATCGCGACTTTACTGCCAGTGCACCGAACCTGAGATGGGTGGCCGACTTTACCTACGTCTAGGCGACAGGAGATCAACTAAGTAAGATCAAGAAAATGCAAGGAAGCCACCGCTCCCTGTGCCTTTTGCCCTAGTCTAGCGGCATGAAGATCTCTGCCCTCCCGTTGCGCCTTGCCCTGCTCGCTGCCGCCGCGACAGCGCTGGCCTGGTTTGGCTGGCTGATGCTGCGCCAGCCGGCTGCGGCCGCCGTTGAAGACGTGCTGGTGTCCTGCGCCAGCCTGCGCCAGGGCTGTACCGTCGACGGCATGCGCATCGCCACCCTGTCGGCCCCCAGCGCCAACCAGCCGTTCGTGGTCGATATCGTTGCGCCGTCGCAACCGGTACTGCTGTTCGAAATGGCCGACATGGCCATGGGCGTCGCCCGCTTCACCCCGACCCGGCGCGCCGATGGCCACTGGCAGGCGCAGGTCGGTCTGCCGGTGTGCGTCAGCGGCTCCAGCGCCTGGCTGATGACGATCGAGGTCGGCGGCAAGCGCTATCAGTTTCCATTCTCAGCAGAATCCCGAGCGAAAAAATCGGCGTCCTAAGGCTGTCTGATGCGGGTCAAAGCTTCAGACATGGCAAGTGCATTACCCTGAGGCCATCTGAATTACCGCTGCGAGGGACCTGCATGATTGCCCGTCTGCTGGGATTGGCGGCACTGGTCCTGATGGCCTGTGCCCAGGCGTCATCTTACGAAGCACCGCTGCCACACGAACTGAGCACCGACGCCGACATGTGCCGCTGGCTGGACTGTCGCTCGGTGATGCCGGAAGCCGATGCATTCTCGCCGCGCAAGGGCCAGCCGCGCTACGTCGAAGCCTGGCGCACGGTCAACGGCGAACGGA
>NZ_BAAGUB010000026.1:0-2972 GCF_054781615.1 Microvirgula curvata
AAGGTCCGCTTTTTGCATATTGACCAATATTTCAGTCACATCAAAAACTTCACATCGATAAAATATTGATCCGCCCCTATCGCGGCATCACGCCACAGCGACACCCCACTGAACGGATAGGCCACTGCACCGGTCAAGGCCGCCACCGCCGCCTGCCCACCGCGGTAAGGCTGCCCCCTGAACAGCTGCCCGGCAGTATCAAATCCGCCTCCCAGCATCGCGCCGATGGTCATTTTCCTGACCGTCAGCCCGGCCAGTACTTCCGGACCTGCTGCGACCACCACCATCGGTAGCGACTGACTCAGGTTACTGGCCTGCTGGTAGTGCCAGGCCGGTGGCAGTCCCGGCGCACTGGCCGATGGCAATCGGGCCGGCTCCCGGCCAATCCAGATTTTCCCATCCGCCGACAGGTACACGTCGCTACCAGCCTGCCGGGCCTTAACCAGTTCGCCGAAGCAGCGCGAAGCGGACCCCGCTTTGCCGCAAGCAGCATAGACATCCCCGTCCCGTTTGAACGACAGCTGGGCCAGGCGCTTCTCATGCGCGCATGCCCCACTGTCCCCTGCCGCACAATTCTGCTTCGCCCACTTGAACTGCTCTTTCTCGGTCAGTGCCCCCAGATAAGGGCGTTTCTCCGACAGGTAATTGTTTTCCGCCTCGATCTGCGCCGCCGACATCGCTACCGCAGCCTGCCCTCCCGCCGCTACGCTCGCCCCCGCAACCAGGCTGCTGATCAACCGTTCGCGCTTTTCCTTTTCTTCTCCGCTCAGTGCCGTCCCGCTGTTCGCGCCATACAGCAGGTTGCTGATCACCACGCTGGCGCCCGCACCCAGCGCCGCGCTGCCGCAGTCCGCGCCCTGCGCCACTGCTCCCGCGCAGCCGACGATCGCCTGCAGGGCCGTCCGGGCCACTTCGCTATCCAGCTTGTCGGCGATCTCCTTGACCTTCTCCGCCGCCAGTCCCTGCAGGTAGTTGACCGTCGCCCCCTGCAGCATCTGCGCGGCCCCCCCGCTGACGTTGCCCCCGGCTGCGGCCGTCAGTGCCGTGACCACCCGCCGGTAGTCGCCGCCCGGCCCCCACCTGGCCGCTTCCCGGTACTGCTGTGCCAGGGTCAGGCGGCGCGCCGGGTCGGTCTCGTCGTCCAGTTGCGCTTTCAGTGCATCCGCTTCCTGCGCCCGGTTGCCCAGGAAGGTCCCGGCCTCCCGCTGCAGCACGCCAACGATGGCGAAGCCGGCTTCGATCTGCTTCTGGTCGAAGATCGGTTTCAGGGCGTTGCCGGTGGCGCGGGTATCCCGGCTCAGGCTGGCCAGGGCAGCGGTCTGGGCCGGGCTGCTGTCGGCCACTTCCAGCGTGCCGGGCGCTATCGCGCTGCGCGTCACGCTGCTGGCGCTGTCGCTGGCCGCCATCGCGCCCGGCGGGGCGATACTGACTCCGCCGCCCTGCAGCGGGCTGCGGGTTTGGGGGTCGCCGGTCTGCTTGTCGCTGGCAGGGGCGTCGCCCTGCGGGGTGTCCTGTTGCGGGGTCCCCGCCCCGCCTCCGCTGTAGCCGCCGCCGGCACTGAAGCTGCTGGCACGGTAGGCCGCACGGTTGATCAGGGCGCTGTGGTTCAGCGAGCCGGTCCGCAGCCGGTTCTGCGTCGCGGCCGCCGTGCTGTCGATCACCGCACCCTTCAGCGTGGTCGTCCCGGCCACGTCAAGGTCGAAGCCGCCGTCACCGGCGCGCAGTGCCGTCTGTTCGCGCACGCTGAGGTAGTCGCTGTCGATCTGCTGCAGGCTGGCGTCAGCGCTGACCGAGTAGCCATAGCCGTAGGTCCCGCTGGCGTTCAGCGACATGTCTCGCTGGCTGAAGTCGTGCCGGTCCTGCAGGCTTTCCAGGCTCAGGCCACCCCCGGTCCGGAGTTCGATCCGCCGACCGCGCCCTTCGGCGCCGCGCAGCGTGATGTCGCCACCGGCGTTCAGCGACAGCGTCCCGCCGGCCGCCAGCCGGCCGGGCAGCTGTTCCACGTCGTCGCCCTCGCTTCGACCCTGCGAGAGACCGCCGCGGAGATGGAAGCCGACCGCCGCTCCCTTGCCCTGGCCCCCGCCGTAGCTGGCGGCGAGGCCGAATCCGCCCTGGCTGCCGTGCTGCCGGCGGCGCTGTTGCTGCCAGTGCCGGGCCGCTTCGACGGTGAGGGCGCCGTCCGCGCTCAGGCTCAGGTCGCCACCGGCGCGGATCTCGCTGCCGCGCAGCCGGATTCCGCTGTCCTCGCCCGCACCATGGGCACGGAGGCTGGCGTCGCCGCCGGCCACCAGTTGGGCGCCCCGGGCCTGTTCGCCGTGTCGTTGCTGTCGCTGCTCGTTGCGGCTGTTGCCCACGGTCAGGCTGACGGTGATGCCGCCCCCCTTCGGATTGGCCTTCAGCGCGTCGTACAGGTTTTTGCCGGCCAGGGCGCCGCCGGCGCCGGCCAGCAGTTTCAGGCGCGGGTCGTCGCTGTCGGCCGAGGCCTGCTGCAGCTGGCGGGCGGTTTCGTAAGCGGTGATCACCGGACTGCTGACCCGCAGTGACAGACCCGACTGGCGGAAGGTGGTGTCGTTGCGCTGTTCGCTGCGCTCGCGGGCTTCGCCCAGCGTGATCCGCTGCGCATCGAGTTCGATGTCGCCGCGGGGCGCCAGCACCTGGCTGCCGGTCTGCCGGTAGTCACGGCCGGCGGACAGGGTCACCCCGCCGTCGGTGGCACCGACCAGACTGGCCACGGCACGTTCCCCCTCCTCCCGCTGCCGGTGCCGCTGTTCCTGCTCCCCGGCAGTGAAGCCGATGCTGCCGCCCCGGAACACCCCGCTGGTCAGTTGCTGCCGGTAGTGGTCAAGCGTGTGCCGGCTATACCCGGCGCTGAGCGTCAGGTCACGGCCGGCCTGCAGCCGGGTGTCCTGTGTCGACGCTGCCTGGCTGGCGCCCAGTTCAAGGTCCCGGCCGGCCTGCAGCTGCAGCCGCTC
>NZ_BAAGUB010000027.1:0-45046 GCF_054781615.1 Microvirgula curvata
GTGCGGTACTGGTGCAGGAAGTAGTCGAGGTGGCCCTCCACGGCCAGCCCGGTCGTCAGCGGCCGCGCATAGCGGGCGCCAAGGTACTGGCTGCTGCCGTCCAGTCCCTGCTCCCGGTCCTTGCTGCTGCCCGGCGACACGCGGGCAAAACCGTAGCGCACCGCCAGTTGCGCCGTGCCGGGTGCAAAGCGCTGCTGCAGCGCGACCATGTCGTAGGCTGACGCACCCAGCCGGCTGCCGCGTTCGCCACGCCCGAGCAGCCTGAAGCCGAAGCCGGTGGCATCCTCGGCCACGCTGTCGGCCATCCGGTCGAAACGGTGTTCCAGCGTGGGCACGGCCCGCAGTGACCGGTCAAAGCCGGCGCCGGACAGCTGGCGCAGCGCGCGGGCAAAATCTTCACGCCCCGGCAGTTCCAGGCTGGAGAACAGTCTGCCGCGCCCGTAGCTGCGCTCCAGGGCGCTGGCGACCGGTGCCAGCGACGCGTCGGCAATCAGGTCGCGGTAGTCGTTCTTGACCAGGGTGACGCCGATATCGCCGTCGTTGTCATGGTAGCCCCGCGCCTCCCAGACCACGGTGGTCGAACGGATATTGCCGGCGCCGCTCAGCCCCTTGCCGGTGACGAGCTTGGGATAGACCTGCTGTCTGGCCGATGTGCCGGCAGTAAAACCGGTATCGATGCGGACGTCGTGACCAAGCGCCAGATAATCGCCGGACAGCGTGCCGGCGCTGCTGGCGCTGGTACCGATCTGGTAGTGGTCCAGCGGGTTTGTCCCGGCCTGCGGCGAGGCGCCAGAATCCCTGGCAGAATCCATGATGGCCTTGGCAATGCGCGGCTGGAAAACCAGCCCGGCAGCCTCTGGTGTGTCGCTCTTGTCGCTCTGCCTGGTATGCGGATCCTTGAACGTGTCGCAGCCCCCGTCATCGCCGCACTCCAGAATGACACGGCCGCGGTTGATCAGCTTGCCCCTTCCCTGCAGGTGGAAGGCATGCGACTGCCGGGCACGTATCCTGATGGTGCCTTCATTGATGATGGCGGCCCGGCTGCTGGCCCTGGGGCCCAGCATCATCGCCACCATGCCGCTGCCCTGACCTGCCAGGGTGATGGTGCCACGGTTCACCAGCTGTGAATCGGCATCGCTGTACATGCCCACGGCCTTGTCGCCGAACAGCACGATGTAGCCGTCGTTAAACAGGTCATGGCCGTCGTGCTGCGTTTTCACGTGCAGGGCATTGACCGTGCCATTGCTCGCGGTGAACAGGATTTCACCGCTGTTGACGAACAGGTTCCGTGCCGGCCCGCCGGACGTGTTCATGGCGCTCGATGTCGCCAGCACGCCGTAGCCGCTGTCCGCCACCAGTTTGCCGGTATTCAGGGTCACGCCCTTGCCGAACGACCAGCCGTCCTTGTAGATCGCCGGCGCCTTGTCGCCGCCGGCTGCGGGCCTCGTGGCCATGACAAAACCATGGTTGACGAACGAGCCATTCCGGTACACCCCGATGCTGGCACTGCCTGTCAGGTTGAGGGTTGCGTGCTTCTCGTTGGTCAGCGTGCCATCCACGGGAGAGTAAGCGCTCAGACTGAGCTGGCGGTGGTTATTGAAAAAGCCGGCCGGCACCGGGTTTCCGTCACTGTCGATCGTCAGCGATGTCAGCTGCATGCGGCCGGTGTTGTTCAACGTCCCGGCCACGATCTCCACGCGGCCGGATTCGACGGCGCCGTCGTGAGTCTGCACACTCCCCCGGCTGTCGATCTTCCACAGGCCGCCCGGCAGTTCGGTACGCGGCAGATTGCTGTAGTCCCGGGTTGGCGCTGGCACCTGGCCTGCACCATTTGTGTCCGGCGACAGGTCGCCATCTTCAATTCCGCCCCGTATGCCGTCCACCTCCGCGGCCAGATCGGCATGATAGGCCCGCTGCGAATAAAACTCGGACCGGTCGTGGGCACGCGTCGTGTCGTCCGTGTATGTTCTGCAGCGCGTGCTTGGGCAGAGCAGATTGACTGCCCCCATGTTCATCAGGAAGGCAAATCGCCCGGCCGCGACCAGGAATGCATGCGAGTCGTCGCTGTGGACGTTGATCACCCCCTTCGGCGCATTGACGATGAGGGCATTCTGTGTTGCCTGATTTCCCAGCACCATCGCGTACTGTCCGCGGGCCTTGCTGCCTTTTTCCCCCAGGTTGATGGTGCCGGCATTGATCATCTGGGAATCGCTGTCGCTGTACATCGCCACGGCCCCGTCTCCATGCACGGTAATCACGCCGGCGTTGAACAGGTCATGTCCCTGATGGCCAGTCATGACATTCAGCGCGCGCCGGGCATTGCCGGCAGCCGTGAACTCGATGTTGCGGCGATTGACGAACACATGGCGCCGCTCGGGCTTGCCGGTCGGGGTCGTCATGCTGCCGTGGCTTTCCATCACGCCATAGCCGCCTTGCGCCGTCAGTGTCCCCAGATTGACGCCACGCCCGGTCGAGTCCGACGCGGCGTGGCGGCGATAGATCACCGGCGCGCGTCCCTCGGCATCGACCGCCGCAGCACTGGCCGTGACAAGGCCGTAGTTGAAGAACGAGCCGTTGTACCGGTAGCCGATGCTGCCCGTCCCGCTCAGGTGCAGCGTGCCCCGCTCGCGGTTGAGGAGCAGACCGGACACCGAGGATGACCGGTCCACGCCCAGCGCGCCGGCATTGCGCAGCTCGCCCCCGATCGTCACCCCCATCCTGCTGGCCGAGCCGGCGTTGAGGAACTTGAGCGGCGTCGCCACATTCAGCACGCCGTTGGACAACTGGCCGGACTGCGTTCGCGCCTGGCCGCCCTGAATGTCCAGCACGTGCCCTTGCAGATCCAGCGTGCCGGTGGGGGCCGGGCTTGCCTGCAGGGGAGGCAGGTCGGTACCTGCCGGCAACGTGTCCCGGGATGGCTCCGTTTTTTTCAGCTCGGCACGCAGCCGCTCCGGCAGCACGAGGGACGGGTATCTGTCGCTCTTGTCCTGTTTTTCCGTTCCCGGGCGGAAGGTGCCGCAGCTCTTGTCATTGCAGAGCAGGTTGACCTTGCCGCGGTTTATCAGCACCCGGTTATGATAAAAATCATCACCCAGAATGGCGAATGCGTAAGAGTTGCTGCTGTAGACGTTGATCTCGCCCTTTTCGTCGTTGAGGATGACGGCAGACGACATGGCATCCTTGCCCATCATCATGGCCACCTGCCCGCTGTCGGTGCTGCCTTCCTCTCCCAGGTTGATGATGCCGCGATTGACCAGCCTGGACTCGCTGTCGGTACGCATTGCCACCGCACCATTCCCCAGCACGGTGAGGATGCCGTCGTTGAGCACGTCATGGCCGGCATGGCCCGCCTTCACGAAGAGCGCATGCCGTGTGCCCTTGTCGGCGGTGAAGCGGATATTGCCGCGATTGATGAACAGGTTGCGCCGGTTTTCGTGATAGCTCGACGAGGTACGCATCAGCATGGTGGTGGTCATCACGCCATAGCCGCCACTGGCCACCAGGCGCCCGGTATTGATCTGCTGGCCGTCGCCGTCGCCGCGCCCGTCCATGAAGATGGCCTGCAAGTCATCCGGCCTGCTGGTCTGGTCCGCCACGATCATCCCGTGGTTGATGAAGGAACCGTTCTCCTCATACGCGACATGGCCCAGCCCGGACAGACGGATCAGGCCAGGCGTGTCATTGAGCAACGTGCCGGTCAGGCGGGCGCCCTGCTCCAGCCGCATCTCCCCCCTGTTGGTCGTGCTGCCCCCCCTGGCTGTGGCCAGCGTGATCCCGTCGACGATCCCGGTGTTGACGAATGCGTTACCGTCCCCGATCTCAAGCTTGCCATTGTGCAGATAACCCGGGTTCTCCAGTTCCCCGCCGGCGACAAGGCGCAATTGATGCCCCATCAGGTCCATGACCGGAGCCTGTGTACCGGACCGCAGCGAAGTCACAGGCGGAGGCAACGCGTCGCTGGGGGGCGGCTGCACGTCGTTGGGAGGAGGCTGCACGTCATTGGGGGGCGGCTGCACGTCGTTGGGGGGCGGCTGCACGTCGTTGGGGGGAGACGATATATCCGGAGATGGGGACGACATGTCCCCGGAAGGAACCACCCGGGCAACCGGCTCGGGAGGCTTGCCTGCAGCGGGGCCGGTGGTGGCTGCCCGCCCCCGGTCGGGAGAACCCGATGCGCCACTGCTGGCCAGCGCCAGCGCGGTCAGGGCAATGGAGCCGCCCACTCCGGCCAGCACCAGCCCCTTCCCGGCGAACCAGCCCGACTTCTCCCCGGCCACGCCCCCTTCCTGTCCCCATGCGCTGTGCGCCGGCCACGCGGCCAGCGACATGTACCGGCACGGGATAGCGGCCGGGCTTGCCGCAAGGCATCGCGCCTCCTCATCGACGTCCTCCGACCGTGCCATCCCCCTCCAGGTCGTGGAGGTAGTGGCCGGTTCCCGCCCTTCGGCCGCCGGAACCACACCGGCCATCATCACGGCAGCCATCACGCTACCGGCTCCCAGGAAAGTGTTCAGTCCTCGCAGAAACGAGAGCGGTCTGGTGGCCCCCTGCCAGCGGGAGAGAAGGCCGGTATCGTTCGGATAAGCATAGGTTGAATTCATGCGGGAGCCCCATCAGTCCGGAATAAACACAAGCCCCCATTTCAATCCAGTCCCCCAGCCGGTTCCATAAGAAAGCGCCGAAACTAACAGGCAGTTATTCCATGAATGACCCTATAAATATCCCCGCCAAAAGCAGGAATAATCCATTGGGCGCCATGGAAATGGCCGGCTGTTTCTCCCTTTTCCGAATCTGCCTCGCCGGTCAGAACGCATACTGGTAATCGATACTCACCCCCCTGTCGCGAGCGGCCCCCTCACGGCCGATGTAGGCATTGAGGCTGAAGCGCCCCGCCTGCCCCTGGTAACGAAGGCCCAGCTGCCCGTCATGGGCTGCGCTGCCGTCATCGTTCGTGGACGGCAAGGCAAAGCGGGCATCGGGGGCGCCGTTCAGCCGTGCCATCCGCTCCCCGCGCTGCCGATACAGGAGCGGGCGGACATTCAGGGCGGCATCGACGCGCCACCCGCGGCCGGTGCCGGGATGAACGCCGTCGTAGCCAATCCGCAGTCCCAGTACGCCATCCAGCGCCGTCTGGCGTTGCGACGACAGGCTCAAGCCGTAGTCGCCCGCACCGCGTTCTTCCAGTGCCGCGTCGCGCTGGTGACGCCAGCGCATGCCGAACGAGGGCTCCAGCGTCAGCCCGTCCGCCACCGGCAGCGACTGCACCAGAATTGCCTGCCCGCTGAACTGGTCGCGCCGATGGCTGGCACTGGCCTGCTCGTCGACGCTGCCGTAGCGCAGCGTTCGCTGGGTATTCAGTTGGTGCTGAAGGTAGCGGACACGGCTTTCCATTCTGACTCCGCGTCCCAGCACGCGGGCATGGTCCAGCGCAAATACCTGGCTGATGCCGTCGGGGCCGTTGCGGCCGGCTCCCGCCTGCGGTTTGAGACTGGCGATGCCATAGCGCACATCGATCCGGTCATCCGGTCCCAGCCCGATGCGCTGGCCGACCACGGCCATGTCATGTGATACCTCTCCCAGGCGCGAGCCGGGCTCGCCGTGCCCGAGCAGGGAGAAGCTGAAGCCGGCGGCATCCGGCCGGGCGGCATCGGCCATCCGGTCGAAGCGCGGTTCCAGCCTCTGCAGCGGACGCAGCGCCCGGTCGAGACCGGCGCCGGACAGCTGGCGCACGGCATCCGTGATTTCCGCCGCGCTGCCCAGTTCCAGGCTGCGATACAGGGCGCGTCCGTCGTAGCCGCGTTCCAGCGCGGCGGCCACCGGCCGCAATGCGCTGTCGCTGACCAGCTCGCGGTAGTCGTTCTTGCTCAGGGTGACGCCGACATCACCGTCGCCATCGCGATGCGCCTGTGCCTGCCATACGGCAGTCCGCGAAGCAATGCCGTCAATGCCGTCGATCCGCTCCCCCCGCAGCACCTTGTCGAACGTGGCTTCGCGCGCCGCCGTGCCGGCGGTGAAGCCGGTATCGATCATCACGCCCCGCGCATCGAGGTGTGAGCCGGACAGGGTACCGGCGCTGCCGTCCGGCAAGGTGCCGACCACATAGCCGTTCAGCGGGGCCGCCGCGCGACGCGGCCGGTCCTCGTCCAGCGCCTGCTGGAGGCGGGCCGGATTGACCCGCTCACGATCGACCGCCGTGCCGCCGGCATCCCGGGCGGCGGTGCCGGCGTCGCGAAACACGCCGCAACTGCCATCGCCACAGTCCAGGCGCACGGTACCGCGATTGACCAGGTGACCGTCATCCCCTTCGATACGGAAGGCATACGATTCCCTGGCCCGGATGTCGATCACGCCACCGACATCGTTGACGATCGTGCCGGTCGCATTCCGGCCCAGTGCCATGGCAACCATGCCGGTATCGCGCGTCCCCCGCTCCCCGAGGCGCAATGTGCCGCGGTTCACCATGAACGAGTCGCTGTCGCTGTACATTGCCACGGCATTGTCGCCGCTCACGGCAATCACGCCATCACGGTCGTTGAGCAGATCGTGACCGGTATGCGACGTGCCGACCTGCAGCGCCCGGGCCGCACCGTTCCCGGCCGCGAAACCGATGCCGCCGCGGTTGACGAATACATTGCGCCCGGCCGCCATGGCCGACCGGGTCTTCATCACGCCATACCCACCATCCGCACTCAGGGTGCCGGTATTGATCCGCAGTCCGTCAGGCGTGCCGCCCTCGTCGAGGATTGCCCGCCCGGACGGGTCCGGCGCGGCCTGCGTCGCCACGATCGTGCCGTGATTGGCAAACGAGCCGCCCTGCCGGTAGTGGAATGTACCCTCCCTGTGCAGTCGCACGTCGCCACCGCTCTGGTTGCTGAACTGGCCGCGGATCCGGGCGGGGGCGTCAAGCACGATGTGACCGCCGGACTGGTTGTCCGCCGTGCCGGTCACATCCAGTGCAACGCGCTCAAGCGCACCGCGGTTGCTGAATGTCGCCTTGCTGGCGACCAGCAAGCTACCGTTCTGCAGGGTATCGGCATGAGTGAGCTGGCGCTGGTAATCGACCAGCAGTTGCTGGCCGCGCAGGTCGCACGGGGGAGAGGACAGCGGCATCCGGCCGCCTGCGGGCTGTCGACCGGCGGCCTCTGCCGCGATCTGCTCACGCCATTGCGCATCGCCGGGCGGCGACGTCAGGGCAGCCAGCGTCGCCGACATCGCTTCGCCGATCCGGTGCTGGAACGCGAAACCGGCATCGGCGGCGCTACCGCTGGCGTCACGCGCACGGCTGTAATTGTCAGCAAAAATGCCACAACTGCCGTCGCCACAGTCCAGCCTGACCTCGCCCCGGTTGATCAGCATGCCGGCACTGCCATCGACCCGGAATGCGTACGATGCCTTCGCCCGGATCGAGATCACCCCGCCCGTATCGTTGACAATGGCACCGCTGGCGGCATTGCCCAGCACCATGGCCACCATGCCGCGTCCGCTGTCGCCCTTGTCGCCCAGATTGATGGTGCCGCGATTCACTATCTGCGAATCACTGTCGCTCTGCATGGCAACGGCATTATCACCCCGTACGGTGATGACGCCTCCCGTATCGTTAAGCAGGTCGTGACCGCGATGATGCGCTTTCACGTGCAGGGCCCGGGTCGCGCCTGCTTCTGCGCTGAAATCGATGTCGCCGCGATTGACGAACACATTGCGCCCTTCCTGCTGCATGCGGCTGCCGGTCGCCATCACGCCATACCCGCCACTCGCCCGCATCGATCCGGTGTTGAGCGTCAATCCGGCGCCGTGGGACCAGCCGTCAACGAAAATCGCCCGGCTCCGGCCATCCGCGGTCGCCCCGCTCGCCTGAATGTCGCCCTGGTTGATGAACGAACCGGCGCGGCTGGAATGCACTTCGCCGGCGCCGCTCAGACGCATGAGGGCGTCTGGCCGGTTCAGCAGCACGCCACTGCCGGAAAGCGCACGGGACAGGGTCAGCGTGCCTTCGTTGACAATGCGGGAGCCGCCACGAAACTGGCTGCTGCCCGACGACGCCAGTGTCATGTCCGCTCCGGCGGCGTTGTACAGCTTGCCGCCATCGACCGCCAGCACCACATCGTCGATGATGCCGGTGTTGGTGAAAACGGTGTTCTCCGCCAGCGACAGCGCCCCCGCTCTCAAGACGGAGGTGTTGTTCTGAATGCCACTGCCGAGCAGAAGCCGCTGGCCGTGCAGGTCCAGTCCGGACTGGGGGCCGGTGCGCGCAGCGACGTCTGCCGGTGGAATGGAAGACCGAAGCGGCGACGCGACCGGCTGCGGCAGCAAGTCACGGGACGGCGGGGACGATGCATCGGACTGCGGCACCGCGCGCAGTGATGATGCAACCAGCGGCCGTGGCGAATCCACGGTCGGCTGTGACGACGCAGGAAGGGACACGTTTGCCCCTCCAGCCGGAGACGGGGATGACACTGGCGATGGCGAGGCCGGCGGCGGCGTGGAAGATGGGGGCACGGCAGTCGCGGCAGGCGCCGCCGGAGAGCTGCCGCCCTCACCGTTTCGCGTCATCACCAGCGCGGACAGTGCCGCCACGCCGGCAATGGCAGGCGGCGCCAGGTCCGTCAGCGGCAACGGTCCGGCCCCGGTCTCATCCACGGTTTCCGGTCCGCGGCCACAGCGGCCCGACAGATCATCCTCGTCCGGACACGGGTCTTCCGGCAAGGTCCAGACTTCATCCAGCAGCCCTTCGCTCTGATGGCTGCGGCCGCGCCGGCCGGAAGAGGAGACTTCCTCGGCGTTCTCCCTGGCTTCCGCCATCGAAGGGCCGAAGGAGAAGGCTGCCACGACCACCAGTCCGCTCGCGCGGTAAAAAGTCGTCAGCAGTTGCCGCAGCCAGCGGCTCAGACTCAGCCGGCAAGCGCGCATGCGCATGAAAGATTGCTGCCGCCCGAGAGCTTGCAGGCGATAGTACACAGGACGCATCGTGTCGTTTCCAGAATGAAGAACCTCTCAACTGGATCGGCCCTCCCCCCGCAAACTTTACGCACTCAACCCATTGAAATTACTGCAAATAACCAAGAAAAAACTTAAACAACAATAAGAAATTACTTACACCAGAAATAGCCGTGTGCGGGGCAGGCTGTGCCGACTTGTTGCCGGGCCCGGGAATCGCCGGACCGGATGGGGCCGGCATGAAAAACCCCGGAGCGGCGATGCCGGTCCGGGGTTTCCTGCTTTCGTGCAGCCCGATCAGCTGATGCGCTCGATCTTCGCGCCAACGGCACCCAGCTTCTTTTCGATATTCTCGTAGCCGCGGTCGAGGTGGTAGATGCGGTCGACCAGGGTTTCACCATCGGCTACCAGGCCGGCGATCACCAGGCTGGCCGAAGCACGCAGGTCGGTCGCCATCACCGTGGTGCCGGACAGCCGTTCGACGCCGGTCACGGTGGCGGTATTGCCGTCCACTTCGATGCGTGCGCCCATGCGCGCCAGTTCGGACACGTGCATGAAACGGTTCTCGAAGATGGTCTCGGTAATGGTCGACACGCCGTCGGCGATGCTGTTCAGCGCCATGAACTGCGCCTGCATGTCGGTCGGGAAGGCCGGATGCGGCAATGTGCACAGGCTGACTGCCTTCGGCCGCTGCTTCATGTCCAGCGAGATCCAGTCGTCGCCGGCCTCGATCACGGCGCCGCACTCGACCAGCTTGTCCAGTACGGCTTCCAGATCCACGGCGCGGGCGTTGCGCAGCAGGATCTTGCCCCGGGTCATGGCGCCGGCGACGAGGAAGGTGCCGGCTTCGATCCGGTCCGGCATCACGGCGTGATGCGCACCGTGCAGGCGTTCGACGCCGTCGATGGTCAGGGTGTCGGTGCCGAGACCGCGGATGCGCGCGCCCATCTTGTTCAGGCAGACCGCGAGGTCGGTGATTTCCGGTTCGCGGGCGGCGTTTTCGAGGATGGTGGTGCCTTCGGCCAGCGTCGCCGCCATCAGCAGGTTCTCGGTGCCGGTCACGGTGACCATGTCCATGGTGATGCGGGCCCCCTTGAGCCGGCCGCGTGCCTTCACGTAGCCGTGCTCGATCACGATCTCGGCGCCCATCGCTTCCAGGCCCTTGATGTGCTGGTCGACCGGGCGCGAGCCGATCGCGCAGCCGCCGGGCAGGCTGACGCTGGCTTCGCCAAAGCGGGCCAGGGTCGGGCCGAGCACCAGGATCGAGGCGCGCATGGTCTTGACCAGTTCGTACGGCGCGACCAGGTTGTCGATGTGGCTGGCCGTGATCTCGAGCTCGCAGACGTTGTCGGTCATGACCCGCGCGCCCATGCCCTGCAGCAGTTTCTGCGTGGTCAGCACGTCGCGCAGTTGCGGCACGTTGCTCAGGTACAGGGTGTCAGCGGTCAGCAGCGATGCGCACAGGATCGGCAGCGCCGCATTCTTGGCGCCGGAAACAGTGATTTCGCCGTTCAGCGGACCGTTGCCGGTCAGTTTCAGTTTGTCCATCAGCGGGCGGCCCACTCTTCAGGGGAAAAGGTTTTCATCGACAGGGCGTGGATTTCTTCGCGCATGCGGTCGCCAAGCACCTTGTAGACCAGCTGGTGCTGGGCCACGCGGGATTTGCCGGAGAAACCCGGGCTGACGATCACGGCGTCGAAGTGGTGGCCATCGCCCTGCACTTCCAGCACGGTACAGTCGAGGCCGGCCTCAATGTATTGCTTGATCTGATCAGGTGTCACCATGGTTGTTAGCGCCTCAATTTGTAACCGGATTGCAATAGTCTGAGCGTAATGGCCGACACCAGCACGAAGGCGGTCGCCACCACGGCGAAACTCAACGACGGATCGACGTCGCCATGGCCGAAGAAGCCGAAGCGGAAGCCGTCGATCATGTAAAAAACCGGATTCAGGTGCGACACCGCGTACCAGAACGGCGGCAGGCTGTGCACGGAGTAGAACACGCCGGACAGGAAGGTCAGCGGCATGATGATGAAGTTCTGGAACGAGGCCAGCTGGTCGAATTTGTCGGCCCAGACCCCGGCGATGATGCCCAGTGCACCGAGGATGCCGCAGCCGAGCACGGCAAAGGCCAGCAGCCACAGCGGATGCGCAATCGGCGGGAAGCCGGCCCACAGTGTCACCAGCCACACGCCGGCGCCGACCAGCAGGCCGCGCACGACCGAGGCCAGCAGGTAGGCGGAGAAGATTTCCATATGCGACAGCGGCGGCAGCAGGATGAAGACCAGATTGCCGGTGATTTTGCTCTGGATCAGGCTGGACGAGCTATTGGAAAAAGCGTTTTGCAGCATCGACATCATCATCAGCCCGGGAATAAGGAACATCACGTAGCTGACGCCCGGATAGACGTCGACCCGCCCGGACAGCGCGTGCGAGAACACCAGCAGATACAGCAGCGCGGTCAGTACCGGCGCGGCGACGGTCTGGAAGGCCACCTTCCAGAAACGAAGGATTTCCTTCTTGAACAGGGTGACGAAGCCGTACATGTGTCACACCCCCTGAGCGTGCATCATCTTGACGAAAATATCCTCGAGATCGGTTTCCCGCGAGAACAGCCCCTGTACCTTTATGCCTTCGATGCGCAGCGCGGCCAGCACCTGCTCCAGCGACGCGTAGTCGGGCAGCCGCAGCGTGACGTCTTCGTTTTCGCGCGTCACCACCAGCGGGCGCAGCATGTCGGGCAGGCGTTCCGGCGCCGGCAGCAGCCGCAGTGTGACCCGCCGTTCGTCCTCGCGCGCCAGCAGCCGGTCCTTGTCCTCAAGTGCGATGATCCGGCCGGCTTTCAGCATGGCGATGCGACCGCACAGCTCCTGGGCTTCTTCCAGGTAATGGGTGGTCAGCACGATGGTGTGGCCGGCACTGTTCAGCGACTGGACGAAGGCCCACAGGCTCTGGCGCAATTCAACGTCGACACCTGCAGTCGGCTCGTCCAGCACGATGACCGGCGGCCGGTGCACCAGCGCCTGCGCGACCATGACCCGCCGCTTCATCCCGCCGGACAGTGCGCGCATGTTGGCGTCGGCCTTGTCGGTCAGGCCAAGCTTGTCGAGAATTTCGTCGATCCATGCGTCGTTGTGCTTCAGACCGAAATAACCGGACTGGAACACCAGGGTTTCACGCACGTTGAAGAACGGGTCGAACACCAGTTCCTGCGGCACCACGCCCAGCGCGCGCCGCGCCTTGCGGTAGTCGCGGACCACATCGTGGCCCATGACGCTGATCGTGCCGCGCGTCGGGCGGGCAATGCCCGACAGACAGGAGATCAGCGTGGTCTTGCCGGCCCCGTTGGGACCGAGCAGGGCGAAGAATTCCCCTTCGCCGATCGTCAGGCTGACGTCGTCGAGTGCGGTGAATTTGCCGTAGGTCTTGCTGACGGACTGGATTTCGATGGCCGGCATGGCGGATTGCAAGGGCGGAAAAAGGCGTGAGTATATCGCAAGTTATCCCCGGCGCCCGTGCATCCACCACCGGCCGCCCCTGCCGTCGGTCAGCCGCGCTTGCCGCGCGTTTTCCCGCCGACCCGCGCCAGGTAGACCGTGACTTCCTCGCGATCGTGGTACAGCTGCTTGACCGCGACGGTATGGCGGATTTCCGCCGCGTCGAGCGCGTCGCCAATCCGGTCGAGCGCGTCGCGCAGCGCCAGTGCCCGCTTCTTCATCGGCAGCTTCAGGTTGAAGATTGCCTGCCGGGTCAGGCCGCCGACGAACCAGGCAGCAATCAGGTCCGACACCCGGGCCGGCTGTTCGACCATGTCGCAGACCAGCCAGTCGACCGGATGCTGCGGCCGGTAGCGGAAGCCGTCCGCACGCAGGTGCTTGACCAGCGGGTGTCCATCGCAGGCGCCCTTCATCGGCCCATTGTCGATCGCATAGGTCTTGATCCCGCGCCGGATCAATTGCCAGGTCCAGCCGCCGGGCGCCGCGCCGAGATCGACGGCGGTCATGCCCTCCTTCAGCCGGTCGCGCTGACCATCGCGGCCAAGGAATACCTCGAACGCTTCCGCCAGCTTCAGTGTCGAGCGGCTCGGCGCCTCGGCCGGCATCCGCAGCCGCAGGATGCCCATCGGCCACGGCGCCGCCTCGTCCCCCTGGCTGACGCCGAGAATCGCCCGCCCCTTGTGCGGGAAGTACACATGCAGGCGCCGGCGCGAACCGGTATCGAGCAGGCCGGCGGCGGTCAGGCCTTCTTCCAGCAGCGGCTGGAATTTGCGGGTAAAGCCGGACAGCGACTTGCCGTCATTGGTATCCGGTACCTCGAGCCATACCGAGCCGAACGGCGTGCCGCGGCTGCGCAGCGCAGCCAGCAGCGGCGTCAGCCGGTCACGCTCGCCCAGTTCGACATCGGCCACCACCCGGCACAGCTGACGGGTAAAGGCCAGCGTGCTCCAGTTCAGCGCCGGCTGGCTGTCGGCCGCGTCGACCAGCAGGAAACCGCCCTGTTCGACCAGTTCGGCCAGCCGGGTCTCGACGCCGCGCTCGAGCAGCCACGGCTCGACTTCCTGCCAGGCGTCGCGCTCGAAGCCGGCGCGGGTTTGCAACAGATAACGGACTGCGGGTGCGGACATGACGGCGACCTCGGAAAGAAGGCCGGTGTTTTAACGGTCCGGCGCGCGGATGTCAAAGCCCTTTGCTGTCGCCGGCACGATCACGGCATGACGCGGGCGGTCACCGTGCCCTGTCTGGCCAGTGCCCAGCAGTCATCTGCCACCCTCCAGCCGGTGGCGCCGTCACCCCGATGCTGCACCAGCCCGGTCGTCGACCCGCCATCATCCATCAGCCGGTCCAGCTGGCAGGCGAAGCGCCGGTCGACCGCCAGATCCAGCCACAGCTCGCCATCGGCCGGGCGCAGCACCCACTGCCCGCCCGGTGCCGCATTGCGCTCGGACAGGTTGAGGATGCCGCTGCTGGCCAGGGCAGTCCACGCCCGTCTGGCCTCATCCGCATCGAGCAGCCCGTTGCCGCCCTGGCACTTCATGCTCTCATCGCAGCCATCGCCGGGCAGGCGGTCGTACTTCTCCCGATAGACCTGCAGCGCCGTGCCGATGCGCAGCACCTGCGCCTGCATGCTGCGCACGCGGGTGCTGTCGATCAGGTCGCGGCCCTTGAAGCCCATGCCGATAATCAGCCCGACCACGGCCAGCGCAATGGCCAGTTCGATCAGGGTGAACCCCTGCTGCTTCATCGCCGTTCTCCCTCCCATTGACCACCGGGTCACGCTACACGCCAACGGGACGAAAACAAAAAACGCCACGCGGAAGCGTGGCGTTTTTACCAACGGGAATCAGGAGCTGCTTACAGCATGCCCTTTTCCTTCAGCAGCGCGACCATGGTCGAGCCAAGTTCTGCCGGGCTGCGGGTGTAGCGGATGCCGGCCTTCTCGAACGCGGCGAACTTTTCTTCCGCCGTGCCCTTGCCACCGGAGATGATCGCACCGGCGTGGCCCATGCGCTTGCCCTTCGGCGCCGTCACGCCGGCGATGTAACCGACGATCGGCTTGGTCACGTTGGACTTCGCGTATTCGGCAGCTTCTTCTTCGGCGGTGCCGCCGATTTCGCCGATCATGATGATCGCTTCGGTCTGCGGGTCGTTCTGGAACAGTTCCAGCGCGTCGATGTGGCTGGTACCCGGGATCGGGTCGCCACCGATGCCGATGCAGGTCGACTGGCCGAGGCCGGTGACGGTGGTCTGCGCCACGGCTTCATAGGTCAGCGTGCCCGAACGCGACACGATGCCGATCTTGCCCGGCAGGTGAATGTGTCCCGGCATGATGCCGATCTTGCATTCGCCCGGGGTGATGATGCCGGGGCAGTTCGGGCCGATCAGTCGTGCGCCGCTGGCTTCGACGTAGCGCTTGACCTTCAGCATGTCCAGTGTCGGCACGCCTTCGGTGATGGTGACGATCAGCTTCACGCCGGCATCGACGGCTTCGATGATCGAATCCAGTACGAACGGCGCCGGCACGTAGATGACCGAGGCGTCAGCCTGGGTCTCGCGCACGGCGTCCTTCATGGTATTGAACACCGGCAGGCCGAGGTGCTGGCTGCCGCCCTTGCCCGGGGTCACGCCGCCGACGACCTTGGTGCCGTAGGCCAGCGCCTGCTCGGAGTGGAAAGTGCCGTTCTTGCCGGTAAAGCCCTGCACCAGCACTTTGGTGTCTTTGTTGACCAATACACTCATGGTTGACTCCTGATTTTCTGTGCTGGGTTACGCGGCCTGGACGGCGGCGACGATCTTCTGCGCGGCGTCGGCGAGGCCCTGGGCCGAGGTCAGCTTCAGGCCGGACTCGTTCAGCAGCCTGGCACCCAGTTCGGCGTTGTTGCCTTCGAGGCGAACCACGACCGGCACCGTCACGTTGACTTCCTTGACCGCGGCGATGATGGCTTCGGCGATCATGTCGCAACGCACGATGCCGCCGAAGATGTTGATCAGCACGCCCTGCACCGACGGGTCGGCCAGGATCAGCTTGAACGCTTCGATCACGCGGTCCTTGGTGGCGCCGCCGCCGACGTCGAGGAAGTTGGCCGGCTGGCCGCCGTACAGCTTGATGATGTCCATGGTGGCCATCGCCAGGCCGGCGCCGTTCACCATGCAGCCGATGTTGCCTTCCAGCGCGACGTAGTTCAGGTCGAACTCGGACGCCTTCAGTTCACGCTCGTTTTCCTGCGACTTGTCGCGCAGTGCGGCGACTTCCGGCAGGCGGTACAGCGCGTTGGAGTCGATGCCGACCTTGGCGTCGACGCAGCACAGGCTGCCGTCGCCGCGGATCGCCAGCGGGTTGATCTCGAACAGCGCGAAGTCGTTTTCGACGAAGGCGTTGTACGCGCCGGTCATCAGTCTGGCGAATTCGTTGATCTGCTTGCCTTCGAGGCCAAGGGCGAACGCCACTTCACGTGCCTGGAACGGCAGCAGGCCAACCAGCGGGTCGACCGTGACCTTGAGGATTTTTTCCGGGGTGTTGTGGGCGACTTCTTCGATTTCGACGCCACCTTCGGTCGAGGCCATGAAGGTCACGCGACGGCTCGAACGGTCGACCACGGCGCCCAGGTACAGCTCGCGCTGGACCGGGTACATGTCTTCGCACACCAGCACCGAGTTGACCGGCTGGCCATTGGCGTCGGTCTGGTAGGTGACCAGGTTGGTGCCGATCAGGCCGCGGGCGATATCGGCCGCTTCCTCGCGGCTCTTCACCACCTTGACGCCACCGGCCTTGCCGCGACCGCCGGCATGCACTTGCGCCTTGATGACGGCGAATTTGCCTCCGAGCTGATCAAAGGCGACAGCGGCTTCTTCCGGCGTTGCGGCGAGCACGCCCTGTTGCACCGGCAGGCCGTACTTGGCCAGCAGCGCTTTTGCTTGGTATTCGTGCAGGTTCATTCGTGTTTCCCTTGCAGGTAGGAAATTCGTCTATCGGTCGCCCGGGCATCCGGGCGACCGTGTCAATCAGCCATGCAGCGCGCGCTTGTCGGCGGCGAGGCATGCCTCGTGCAGCACTTCACTCAGGCTCGGATGCGCGTGGACGATGCGGGCGATATCCTCGCTCGACGCCGCGAACTCCATGGCCACGACGGCTTCGGCAATCAGCTCGCTGGCGAACGGGCCGATGATGTGCACGCCGAGAATACGGTCGGTCTTCGCATCGGCCAGCACCTTGACGGTGCCGGCAGCCATGCCCAGACCCAGTGCACGGCCATTGGCGGCGAAGCCGGACGTGCCCTTCTTGTATTCGATGCCGTCTTTTTTCAACTGCTCTTCGGTCTTGCCGACCCAGGCGATTTCCGGCGAAGTGTAGATCACCCACGGAATCGCGTTGAAATCAATATGCGGTTTCTGGCCGGCGATGCGCTCGGCGACCGCCACACCTTCTTCGCTGGCCTTGTGCGCCAGCATCGGACCGCGCACCACGTCACCGACCGCCCACATGTTCGGCAGGTTGGTATGGCAGTTGTCGTCGACCACGACAAAGCCGCGCTCGTCGATCTGCAGGCCGACCGCTTCGGCACCGAGGCCGGCGGTGTTCGGCAGGCGGCCGATCGACACGATCAGCTTGTCGAACTCGGCACTCTTCTTCTCGCCGTTGATCTCGTAGGCGACCGTGACCGACTTCTTGCCGGTCTTGATCTCGCCGATCTTCACGCCGAGCTGGATGTCGAGGCCGGTGTCGCGGGTCAGCGTCTTGAACGCTTCCTTGGCGATCTGCTGGTCGGCTGCGGCGAGGAAGGTCGGCATCGCTTCGAGGATGGTCACTTCGGCGCCGAGGCGCTTCCACACGCTGCCCATTTCCAGACCGATCACACCGGAGCCGATCACGCCCAGACGCTTCGGCGTCGCGGTCAGCGCCAGCGCGCCGGCATTGTCGAGCACCAGGTTGTTGTCGATGGCGACGCCCGGCAGCGGACGCGGGGTGGAACCGGTCGCCAGGATCACGTGGGTGGCTTCCAGCGTGTCGACCACGGCGCCGTTGTCGGTCACCTCGATCACCCAGCGCTCGCCCGTGCGGCCCTTCAGCGCGCCCAGGCCGTGCACGTTGGCGACCTTGTTCTTCTTGAACAGGAAGGCAATGCCGCCGGCGTTCTTGCCGATGATGCCTTCCTTGCGCTTCAGCATGGTGCCGACGTCCATCTTCGCGCCGGAGACGCTGATGCCGTGGGCGGCAAAGTCATGCTGGACCGCGTGGTAGTTTTCCGACGACTGCAGCAGCGCCTTGGACGGGATGCAGCCGACGTTCAGGCAGGTGCCGCCGAGGCTCGGCTTGCCTTCCGGGTTCTTGAAAGCATCAACGCAGGCGGTGTTGAAGCCGAGCTGCGCGGCACGGATGGCGGCGACATACCCGCCGGGGCCGCCACCGATGACGACGACGTCGAATTGTTGGCTCATGGAATCTCCGTTATGAGCTGCGGTCAGGCATGCGCAGGAACCATCAGCATCAGCACGCCAAACCCGATCACCATCAGCCCGACGACAATGGCGCCGAGCGAGGTGAACAGGTCGCGTTCCTTGCGGCCGCGTTTCCACGCCGCGTAGCGCAGTGCGAGGATGCCGATGCCGCCGGCGATGAAAGCGATACCGTAAAACTGGTTGTTCATTGCAATGCCCTTCCGTGACAGCGGGGCCGAAGCCCCGCGAAAGCACCGAAGTTTACAGATCCAGCAGCAGGCGTGCCGGATCCTCGATCGCATCCTTGACCGCAACCAGACTCAGGACGGCTTCGCGGCCGTCGATGATGCGGTGGTCATAGGACTGGGCCAGATACATCATCGGGCGGACCACGACCTGGCCGTTCTCGACCATCGCGCGTTCACGCGTCGCGTGCATGCCGAGGATGGCGGCTTGCGGCGGGTTGATGATCGGGGTCGACATCATCGAACCGAAGGTGCCGCCGTTCGAGATGGTGTAGGTGCCGCCGGTCAGTTCTTCCATCGTCAGCTTGCCTTCCTGGGCACGCTTGCCGAAGTCGGCGATCTGGCGTTCGATATCGGCCAGGCTCAGTTGGTCGGCATTGCGGATGATCGGCACGACCAGACCGCGCGGGCTGCCGACAGCAACGCCGATGTCGAAGTAGCCGTGATAGACGATATCGGTACCGTCCACCGACGCGTTCACGATCGGGTACTTCTTCAGCGCATGCACCACGGCCTTGACGAAGAAGCCCATGAAACCGAGCTTGACGCCGTGCGCCTTCTCGAAGCGGTCCTTGTACTGCGCGCGCAGATCCATCACCGGCTTCATGTTCACTTCGTTGAAGGTGGTGAGGATGGCGTTGGTCTGTTGCGACTCCAGCAGGCGTTCGGCGACGCGCTGGCGCAGGCGGCTCATCGCCACGCGCTGTTCCGGACGCTCGCCAAGCAGGGCGGCGACATTGACCGGGCTCGGAGCAGCCGGGCGGGCGGCAGCGGCGGCCGGCGCGGCCTTCGCGTTCTGCACGTCTTCCTTCAGCACGCGGCCATCACGGCCCGAGCCCTTGACGGCGGTCAGGTCGACGCCGGTTTCGGCGGCCAGTTTCCTGGCGGCCGGCATGGCCATGACCTGGTTGTGGCCGGCTTGCGCCGACGCGATCACGGCGGCGGCTTCCGGCGTCGCGGCGGTAGCAACCGGCGACACGGCAGCCGCCACGGCCGAGGCGGCAGGCGCGGCTGCGCCGGCCTGGGCGGTCGGGTCGATCCGGGCGATCAGTTGCCCGCTGGTCACGGTCGCGCCATCCTGCTCGACGATCTCGACAATCACCCCGGCTTGCGGCGCCGGCAGTTCCAGTACGACCTTGTCGGTTTCCAGGTCGATCAGGTTTTCGTCACGGTTGACGTATTCGCCGGGCTTTTTGTGCCAGGTTACCAGGGTCGCTTCCGACACCGATTCCGGCAGTTGCGGGACTTTGACTTCGATCAGCATGTTTTGGGCTCCAGTGCGCGGCGGCTCGCGCCACCTCGTGTTCCTGCATGTTTGCCCATGCTGCGCGCACAGCATGGGCGTCTCCTCGTTGAACGGCTTGTTACTTGCCGAGCGTCATGGCTTCGTCGATGAAGGCCTTGAGCTGGGCAATGTGCTTGCTCATGTAGCCGACGGCCGGCGAGGCCGACGACGGACGGCCGGCGAACGACAGCGTCTGCTTCGGACCGATCTGCGCTTCCAGGCGGTGGCGGATCTGGTACCACGCGCCCTGGTTCTTCGGCTCTTCCTGCACCCACATCACTTCGCGGGCGGACGGGAAACGGGCCAGTTCGGCCGCCAGTTGCTCGGTCGGGAACGGATACAGCTGTTCGACGCGGACGATGGCGATGTCCTTGATGTCGCGTTCGCGGCGGGCGTTCAGCAGGTCGTAGTACACCTGGCCGGCGCACAGCAGCACGCGCTTGACCTTCTTCGGCTCCTGCAGCTCGGCTTCGCCGATCACCGGCTTGAATGCGCCGTCGGTGAAGTCGGTGAGCGGGCTCATCGATTCCTTGTAGCGCAGCAGGCGCTTGGACAGGCAGATCACCAGCGGCTTGCGGTACGGACGCAGCATCTGGCGACGCAGCAGGTGGAACATCTGCGCGGCGGTCGACGGCATCACCACCTGGATGTTGTGCTCGGCGCACAGCTGCAGGTAGCGCTCGACGCGGGCCGAGCTGTGTTCCGGGCCCTGACCATCATAGCCGTGTGGCAGGATCATGGTCAGGCCGCACAGACGGCCCCACTTGGTTTCGCCCGACACGATGAACTGGTCGATGGCCACCTGGGCGCCGTTGGCGAAGTCGCCGAACTGGGCTTCCCAGATAATCAGCTCGTTCGGCGACGAGCAGGCATAGCCATACTCGTAGGCCAGCACGGCTTCTTCGTTCAGGATCGAGTCGATGACCAGGAAGTCGGCCTGGTTGTCCGACAGGTTGCGCAGCGGCACATAGGCGCCGGCATCCCAGCGTTCGCGGTTCTGGTCGTGCAGCACTGCATGGCGGTGGCTGAACGTGCCGCGGCCTGAGTCTTCGCCCGACAGGCGCACGCCGTAGCCGAGTTCGACCAGACCGGCATAGGCCAGCGTCTCGGCCATGCCCCAGTCGAACGGCTGTTCGCCGGCCGCCATCGCCTTGCGGGCGGTCAGCAGCTTGGCCACGGTCGGGTGCGGCTTGAAGCCTTCCGGCAGCGTGGTCAGCTTCTCGCTGAGGCGCTGCAGGTCCGACAACGGCAGTGCCGTTTCGGTCGGATGCGCCCAGTGGGTGCCCATGAACGGCGTCCAGTCGAGCTTGTGGTCGCGGGTGTAATTCGACAGCACGGTCTGTTCGACGTGCTCGCCCTTGTCCAGCGCGGCGCGGTAGTTGGCGATCAGCTGGTCCGCATCGGCGGCGGTGACCACGCCGTCGGCAATCAGCCGCTCGACATAGCGTGCACGCACGCCCGGGTGCTTGGCGATCTTCTTGTACATCATCGGCTGCGTCAGCATCGGGTCGTCACCTTCGTTGTGACCCAGCTTGCGGAAGCAGACCATGTCGATGACGACATCGCGCTTGAACGTCATGCGGAATTCGAGCGCGGCCTGCATCACGAAGCAGACGGCTTCCGGATCGTCGCCGTTCACGTGCAGGATCGGCGCATCGACCATCTTGGCGATGTCGGTCGCGTACAGCGTCGAGCGCATGTCGCGGGTGTCCGACGTGGTGAAGCCGACCTGGTTGTTGACCACCAGGTGGACGGTACCGCCCGTGCCATAGCCACGGGTGCCGGACAGGTTGAACGTGCCCTGGTTCACGCCGAGACCGCCGAAGGCGGCATCGCCGTGGATCAGCACCGGCACGACTTCCTTGCGGTCGTTGTCCTTGCGGCGTTGCTGGCGCGCGCGCACCGAGCCTTCGACCACCGGGTTGACGATTTCCAGGTGCGACGGGTTGAACGCCAGCGACACGTGCATCGGACCTGTCTGGGTCGGGATGTCGGCCGAGAAGCCCATGTGGTACTTGACGTCGCCGGACGGCAGTTCGACCGACGGCTTGCCTTCGAATTCGGCGAACAGGTCGCGCGGCAGCTTGCCCAGGGTATTGACCAGCACGTTCAGACGGCCGCGGTGGGCCATGCCGACGATCAGTTCCTTGACGCCGAAGCGGGTCGCGTTCTGGATCAGGTGATCCAGTGCGGCGATCATGCTTTCGCCGCCTTCGAGCGAGAAGCGCTTCTGGCCGACGTACTTGGTATGCAGGTAGCGTTCCAGCGTTTCGGCTGCGGTAACCTGCTTGAGGATGCGGCGGCGGGCGTCGGCGTCATAGCGCGGCGTCGAGCGGCTGCCCTCGAAGTAGTTCTGCACCCAGCGCTTCTGCTCGCTGTCCATGATGTGCATGTACTCGAGGCCGATATTGCCGCAGTAGGTCTGTTTCAGCGTGCCGAGGATCTCGGACAGCGAACCCTGCGACAGACCGACAAAGGAACCGGTGTTGAACACGGCGGCCATGTCGGCATCGGTCAGGCCGTGATAGGCCGGGTCGAGTTCGGGCACCGGCGAGGTGTCCATGCGCTTGAGCGGATCCAGCGTCGCCCAGCGCGCGCCAAGCACGCGGTAGGCGGTGATCAGCTTCAGCACCGACACCTGCTTCTGCATCGCTTCCCAGGTGGCTTCGGCCGGCTTGCTGGCGAAGACGCGCGGCGAGCGGGCGAGCTGGATGAACGACTCCTGGATCGGCAGGTGCGGCACGTCGCGCGCACCGCTGTCCGCGGCCTGGAGCTTGTCGAAATAATCGCGCCACTCGGCGGTGACCGAGGACGGATCGTTCAGATACTGTTCGTACAGTTCCTCGACGAACGGCGCGTTACCGCCGAACAGGTAGGACTGACCGATGGCAGCTTGCATCATGATGTAGCGACCTTATGAATGTTCTGCTTGCAGCAAAAAAAGCAATGTGAGCTTGACGCATGGGGCCCCGTCAACGTCACAGCGCTCTTGTCTGGCGGCGCTTCGGGCAGGGCGGCGGAGGACGGGCCTCCGCCGCCTGACGTCAGGGTTGACGGAACGTTACTTGCGTTCGGTGACAGGCACGTAGTCGCGACGCGGCGCGCCGGTGTACAGCTGACGCGGACGACCGATCTTCATGCCCGGATCGGAAATCATTTCCGCCCAGTGGCTGATCCAGCCGACGGTGCGGGCCAGGGCGAAGATCGGGGTGAACATCGACACCGGGATGCCGATGGCCGACAGCACGATGCCCGAGTAGAAGTCGACGTTCGGGTACAGCTTGCGTTCGACGAAGTACGGGTCTTCCAGGGCGATCTTTTCCAGCGCCATGGCCAGCTTGAACTGCGGGTCGTTGTGCAGGCCGAGTTCGTTCAGCACTTCGTAGCAGGTGCTGCGCATGATGTCGGCGCGCGGGTCCATGTTCTTGTACACGCGGTGACCGAAGCCCATCAGCTTGTGGGTCTTGTTCTTCACGCCTTCCATGAACGCCGGGACGTTTTCGACATCGCCGATTTCGTCCAGCATCTTCAGCACGGCTTCATTGGCGCCACCGTGCGACGGGCCCCACAGGCAGGCGATGCCGGCGGCGATGCAGGCGAACGGATTGGCGCCCGACGAACCGGCCAGGCGGACGGTCGAGGTCGAGGCGTTCTGCTCGTGGTCGGCATGCAGCGTGAAGATGCGGTCCATCGCGCGGGCCAGCACCGGGTTGACCTTGTATTCCTCGACCGGGGTCGAGAACATCATGTGCAGGAAGTTTTCCGCATACGACAGGCCGGCCTTCGGGTACGAGAACGGCAGACCCTTGTTGTAGCGGTAGGCCTGGGCGGCGATGGTCGGGATCTTGGCGATCAGGCGGTGCGACGCGATCTCGCGGTGACGCGGGTTATTGATGTCCAGCGAGTCGTGATAGAAGGCCGACAGGGCGCCGACCACGCCAACCATGACTGCCATCGGGTGCGCGTCGCGGCGGAAACCCTTGAAGATCGAGAAGATCTGGTCGTGCAGCATGTCGTGGCGCAGGATCAGGCCGTCGAAGGTCTTCTTCTGTTCCGCGGTCGGCAGCTCGCCGTTCATCAGCAGGTAGCAGACTTCGAGGTAGTCGGAGTTTTCCGCCAGTTGTTCGATCGGGTAGCCGCGATAGTAGAGCTTGCCTTCGTCACCATCGATGAAGGTGATCTTGGACTCGCAGCTGGCGGTGGCCAGGAAGCCCGGGTCGAAGGTGAACATGCCGGTCTTGCCGAAGGTGCGGATGTCGACGACGTCCGGGCCCAGGCTGCCTTCCAGAACCGGCAGGTCGATGCTCTGACCGTCGTTGTAGTTCAGCGTGACTTTGCGATTAGTTTCCACAGCTTTACTCCCTCTCAGTATTTTGTTGTGCGCTTGCCGGCCATCCCTTTGCGACGGCCGGCAAGGCCGGTCACCCGTGGCGCAAGCGCTCGACGATGGCCTGGCAGTCAGGATCTTCAAGATCGAACTTGCCGTTGACGAGATCGAGGAAATCGTTCTCGCCATGCTCCAGCACGCGCACGTAGGCGTCGATCTGCTCGTCGCTGAGCTGGTCGAATTCCCGCTCGAGAAACCGGGTGAGAATCAGGTCCAGCTCGAGGAGCCCGCGGCGGGAATGCCAGCGGATCTTCGAACGCGCTTCGCGGTCATAGCGTGACATCGGTCAGATCGCCCGGATCGCCATCATGCCCTTGATGCTGTCAATGGCCTTGGCGGGGTTCAGACCCTTCGGGCACACCTCGGTGCAGTTCATGATGGTGTGGCAACGGAACAGCCGGTACGGGTCGTTCAGGTTGTCCAGACGCGCGTTGGTGGCTTCATCGCGGCTGTCGATGATGAAGCGGTAGGCAGCCAGCAGGCCGGCCGGGCCGACGTACTTGTCCGGGTTCCACCAGAACGACGGGCACGAGGTCGAGCAACAGGCGCACAGGATGCACTCGTACAGGCCATCGAGCTTCTCGCGGTCTTCCGGCGACTGCAGGCGTTCGCGTTCCGGCGCCGGCGTGTCGTTGACCAGGTAAGGCTTGATCGAGTGGTACTGCTTGAAGAACTGGGTCATGTCGACGATCAGGTCGCGAATGACCGGCAGACCCGGCAGCGGACGCAGCGTGATCGGCTGCTTCAGGCTGCGCAGGTCGGTGATGCAGGCCAGACCGTTGCGGCCGTTGATGTTCATCGCGTCCGAGCCGCAGATGCCTTCGCGGCACGAACGGCGGAACGACAGCGAGTCATCCTGGGCCTTCAGCTTGACCAGCGCATCCAGCAGCTTCACGTCGTGGGAATCGACTTCAAGCACGTAATCCTGCATGTACGGCTTGTCGTCCTTCTCCGGGTTGTAGCGATAGAGCGAAAAACGCATCGTTTCCATTTGATTGGTTCCCTTAGTAGACGCGCTTTTGCGGCTGGATGTAGTCGACCGTCAGCGGCTTGGTGTGCACGGCCTTGTAGGTCAGCTTCTGGCCTTCGCGGTGGTAGAGCGTGTGCTTCATCCACTCGGCATCGTCGCGTTCCGGATAATCGTCGCGGGCATGGGCGCCGCGCGATTCCTTGCGGGCTTCGGCCGAGATCATGGTGGCCATCGCCACTTCGATCAGGTTTTCCAGCTCCAGCGCTTCCATGCGCGCGGTGTTCCAGGTCTTGGACGTGTCCTTGATCTTGATCCGCTTCACGCGTTCGGCGACTTCGCGAACCTGGGCCACGCCCTCTGCCAGCACGTCCTGGGTGCGGAACACCCCGGCGTGACGCTGGACGGTCTGCTGCAGTGCGCGGCGCACGGCATCGACGTCTTCGCCATCGGTCTGCGTTTCCAGACGGTTGACGCGGGCCAGCGAGAAGTCGGCTGCGTTTTCCGGCAGCGGCTTGTGCGCCGGACGTTCGTTCTTGATGAACTCGATCATGCTTTCGCCAGCCGACTTGCCGAACACGACCAGGTCGAGCAGCGAATTGGTGCCAAGGCGGTTCGCCCCGTGGACCGACGCGCACGCGCATTCGCCAGCGGCGTAGAAACCGTGGACGCGGGCCTCGTCGTCACCTTCGCGCGGCGAAATGACTTCGCCCTTATAGTTGGTCGGAATGCCGCCCATCATGTAGTGGGTGGTCGGCACGACCGGAATCGGTTCCTTGATCGGGTCGACGCCGGCGAACTTGATCGCGATTTCGCGAATGCCCGGCAGGCGGTGATTGATGATCTCGGGGCCGAGGTGATCGAGCTTCAGCAGCACGTGGTCCTTGTTCTTGCCGCAGCCGCGGCCTTCGAAGATTTCCACGGCCATCGCGCGCGACACCACGTCGCGGCTCGCCAGATCCTTGGCGTTCGGTGCGTAGCGTTCCATGAAACGCTCGCCATTGCTGTTCAGCAGGATGCCGCCTTCGCCGCGCACGCCTTCGGTGATCAGCACGCCCGCGCCGGCCACGCCGGTCGGGTGGAACTGCCAGAATTCCATGTCTTCCAGCGGGATGCCGGCGCGCGCCGTCATGCCCAGCCCGTCACCGGTATTGATGAACGCATTGGTCGACGCGGCGTAGATGCGACCGCCACCGCCGGTGGCGAACAGCACGGCCTTGGCGTGAATGATGAAGATGTCGCCGGTTTCCAGTTCCAGCGCGGTGACGCCGACCACGTCGCCATCGGCGTCGCGGATCAGGTCAAGGGCCATCCACTCGACGAAGAACTGGGTGTTGGCGCGCACATTGCGCTGGTACAGCGTGTGCAGCATGGCGTGGCCGGTACGGTCGGCGACGGCACAGGCACGCTGCACCGGCGTCTTGCCGAAATCGGCCATGTGGCCGCCGAACGGACGCTGGTAGATCTTGCCGTCTTCGAGGCGGTCGAACGGCATGCCGAAGTGTTCGAGCTCGATCACGGCTTCCGGCGCCTTGCGGCACATGAATTCGATCGCGTCCTGGTCGCCCAGCCAGTCAGACCCCTTGACGGTGTCGTACATGTGCCAGTCCCAGCGGTCTTCCTGCACATTGCCCAGCGAGGCGGAGATACCACCCTGTGCGGCAACGGTATGGGAACGGGTCGGGAACACCTTGGACAGCACGGCAGTCTTCAGCCCGGCCTCGGACAGTTGCAGTGCGGCCCGCAGACCCGCACCACCGGCGCCGACGATAACGGCATCAAAACGACGGACAGGTACGGACATTATTGGATTCCCCACACGACAACGAACGAATACACCAGACAGCCGATCAGCCAGACGGCAGTCAGCACGTGCAATGCCAGACGGGTGCCGGCCGGCTTCACATAGTCCATCCACAGGTCACGGACGCCGACCCAGGCGTGCCAGAACAGCGCGATGAACGTGATCTGGGTCGGAATGCGCACCCAGGTGTGCGAGAACAGCGCCTTCCAGCCGTCATATGACGACGGCGCGGCCAGCAGCACCAGCACGAACAGCACCACATAGACCAGCATGACCGCAGCGGTCAGACGCTGGACCAGCCAATCCTTCACGCCGTAACCGGCGCCTACTACCAGACGAGTGTTGCTCACCACAGAATCCCCCCGAGGATGATGGTCAGCGCAATGCTGACGACGAACACGGCCTTGGCGGACGCACGCGCGGTCGCAAGCTGCTGGCCTTTGTGGATGTCATACAGGAGGAAGCGGATGCCGGCACAGAAGTGGTGCAGGAATGCCCACAGCAGGCCGATCAGGATCAGCTTCATCAGCGGAAAGGCAATGATCGCGCGATACGTATCGAAGGATGCTTCGGCACTCAGGGAACCCTGAAGGAGGAACACCAGAAGCGGGAGGGCGAGGAACAGGGCAACACCACTGACCCGGTGCAGGATCGACACTTTCGCCCCGATGGGCAGTGTGATCTTCGACAGGTCAAGGTGCTTGGGTCGTTTCTTCTGCATGAAAGCTTCCTTGTGAAACAAGACACCTAACACTTACATATTTGACGGACGGCCGTCCGCCGACAGGCTGCACCGTTGCCCGCCCCTCGTGAGGACGTCGGCGCGGGCGACTGATGCCAGGCTGGCGGACGTGCCACCAGTTCGGCAATCGACAAGTTTATCAAAAGCGACAACGTCATACGACGCCCGAATGCCGCAGCGCAAAAACTATCATATACGCGTCTGCCACGACCACCGGGCAGAGCGCAACAGACGCTGTCGCCACTCGACCGGCTCGCCTTCCACCGTCCCGCCGAGCCGCACCATCGACAACAGCGGTTCGTCGGGTTCGGCGGCCAGCAGCGTCCGGACTTCCCGGTCGGCCAGCACGCCGCGGTACTGCACATGCAGCGGGCGGATCCTGACGGCGTACTGGCGTTCCAGTAACGCATACAGGCCACCACCGGCCAGGCGCAAGCGCCTGGAATCCAGGTCGGCAAAACGCTCGACCGGCAACAGAATCTCGTCTACCGCCAGCGTGACACCACGCTGGCGCCACACCTGGCGTACATGATGCAGCATCGCGCCGCGCCGCAGCTGCAGCGCCCGCGCGACGTCTTCCCCGGAAGGGACGCGCGCGACCGACAGCAGTTCCGGCTGCATCGGATCGGCCAGCTCGGCAAAATGCCCGGGACTGACCAGCTTGCCCTCACCCCACTCGGACTCGCCGGGTGCAACGAAGGTGCCACGGCCCTGGCGGCGGTACAGCCAGCCGTCGCGGGTCAGATCGTTCAGCGCCTTGCGGGCGGTGCCCTGGCTGACGGCGAACTCGGCGGCCAGTTCCCACTCGGACGGCAGCATCGCATCGGCCTGCCATTCGCCGGACGCGATCCGCTCGACGATCCGCTGGCGGATCTGCTCGTAGAGCGGCTGGAATCTGGGCTGGTCGGCAGGCATTGGAGACGTTATACCTTGGGGTCAGTCCACCGTCTACCCAAGTCTTATATAAGACACAAAACCACATGATAACCGATTGCTTATACACGGGATTGGCGGTTCTAAAGCGCCCGAGTCGCGTGCTAAACTCCGCGGCGCATCAGAGCGCGTCGAACCTCGCCCGGTACAACATTCGCTGTATTGCATGCCCGGCCCGACCATGAGGCCGCACCGGGTCGCGACGGGCCACGACCGCAACCATCCAACGCAAAGGAGAATGCCCAGATGAAAGCCCCCGTTCGTGTCGCCGTTACCGGCGCTGCCGGCCAGATTGGTTACAGCCTGTTGTTCCGCATCGCCTCGGGCGAAATGCTCGGCAAGGACCAGCCGGTCATCCTGCAACTGCTCGACCTCCCGCAAGCCCAGAACGCCGTCAAGGGCGTGATGATGGAACTGGAAGACTGCGCATTCCCGCTGCTCGCCGGCATGGTTGCCACCGACGACCCGAAAGTGGCGTTCAAGGACGCACAGGTCGCCCTGCTGGTTGGCGCCCGTCCGCGCAGCAAGGGCATGGAACGCAAGGACCTGCTGACCGCCAACGCCGAAATCTTCACCGTGCAGGGCAAGGCGCTGAATGAAGTCGCCGCGCGCGACGTGCGCGTGCTGGTGGTCGGCAACCCGGCCAACACCAACGCCTACATTGCCATGAAGTCGGCCCCGGACCTGCCGGCCAGGAACTTCACCGCCATGCTGCGTCTGGACCACAACCGCGCGCTGTCGCAGATCGCTGCCAAGACCGGCAAGGACGTCGCCTCGATCGAGAAGCTGACCGTCTGGGGCAACCACAGCCCGACGATGTACGCCGACTACCGCTTCGCCACCATCGACGGCCAGTCGGTCAAGGCGCTGATCAACGATGAAGCCTGGAACCGCGACGTGTTCCTGCCGACCGTCGGCAAGCGCGGCGGTGCCATCATCGAAGCACGTGGCCTGTCGTCGGCCGCATCGGCCGCCAACGCCGCCATCGACCACATCCGCGACTGGGTGCTGGGCACCAACGGCAAGTGGGTCACCATGGGTATCCCGTCGGACGGCAGCTACGGCATTCCGGAAGGCGTGATCTACGGCGTCCCGGTCACCTGCGCCAACGGTGAATACACCCGCGTGCAAGGTCTGGAAATCGACGAGTTCAGCCGCGAACGCCTGAACTTCACCCTGGCCGAGCTGGAAGAAGAGCGCGCGGGCATCGCCCACCTGCTGTAATTCCACCGCAAGCCCCGAAAAGCGCATCTCAAGATGCGCTTTTTTGTTTTTCTCCGACGCTTGCCGACAAGCGCGCTGTTCATTCGCAGCCGCGACTCCGATATACTGGTAAGTTATTCCCTGTCGTACCCTGTCCACTACTGACTGCACCATGATCGAAGCCGAAGTTCTCAACCTGATCGACAACCAGCTCGCCGACCTCGCGAGCCGCACCGCCGATATCCGCCAGTACCTCGACTACGACGGCAAGAAGGATCGCCTGGAAGAAGTCAGCCGGCTGGTGGAGGATCCGACCATCTGGGACGATCCCAAGCGCGCGCAGGATCTCGGCCGCGAGAAAAAGGCACTCGAAGACGTGGTGCTGGTGGTCGACGGCATCCTGTCGACACTGTCCGACAGCCGCGAGCTGTTCGAGATGGGCCGCGCCGAAGGCGACGACGACACCATTCTCGCCGTCCGCGATGACCTGGACGACGCCGAGAAGAAGATCGAGCTGCTGGAATTCCGCCGCATGTTCTCGAACCAGATGGACCCGAACAACTGCTTTATCGACATCCAGTCGGGCGCCGGCGGCACCGAGGCACAGGACTGGGCATCGATGCTGGAGCGCATGTACCTGCGCTACTGCGAACGCAAGGACTTCAAGGTCGAGGTGATCGAAGAGTCCGAAGGCGAAGTCGCCGGCCTGAAGAGCGCCACGCTGAAGGTCGAGGGCGAATACGCATATGGCTTCCTGCGTACCGAAAGCGGCGTCCACCGCCTGGTCCGCAACAGCCCGTTCGACTCGAACAACCGCCGCCAGACCTCGTTTGCCAGCGTGTTCGTCTACCCGGAAGTCGATGACTCGATCGAAGTCGACATCAACCCGGCCGACCTGCGCATCGACACCTATCGCGCATCCGGTGCCGGCGGTCAGCACATCAACAAGACCGACTCCGCCGTCCGCATCACCCACTTGCCGACCAATATCGTCGTCCAGTGCCAGAACGACCGCTCGCAGCACAAGAACCGTGCCGAGGCGATGTCGATGCTGAAGGCGCGCCTGTACGAATTCGAGCTGCGCAAGCGCAACGAGGAAAAGCAGGCGCTTGAAGATTCGAAAACCGACGTGGGCTGGGGCCACCAGATCCGCTCGTACGTGTTCGACCAGTCACGGGTCAAGGACCTGCGCACGCTGGTGGAAGTCGGCAACGTCAAGGGCGTCATGGATGGCGACCTCGACGGCTTTATCGAAGCCAGTCTTAAACAGGGCGTGTAAGCGCGCCCGAACCACATAGCCAACACCGGGCCGCGCTGACTGAATGTCACTGCGGCCCTGTTTTTTTCCAGACAAGTCAGACATTCACCGCTTTCCTACAGGAGTCACACCCATCATGTCCGAACAAGACATCAGCAGCGGGCAAGTCGCCCAGGACGAAAACCAGATCATGGCCGAACGACGCCAGAAGCTGGCGGAAATCCGCAAGCACGGCATCGCCTTCCCGAACGACTTCCGTCGCAGCCACATGGCCGCCGACCTGCACGCCCGCTACGGCGAGACCGACAAGGAAGCGCTCGAAGCCGAGAAGGTGGAAGTCGTCGTCGCCGGCCGGATGATGCTGAAGCGCGTGATGGGCAAGGCCAGCTTCGCCACCGTCCGCGACGGTTCGGCCCGCATCCAGTTCTACATCAGCCGCGACAATATCGGCGATGAGGTGTACGCCGCATTCAAGACCTGGGACCTCGGCGACATCCTCGGCGCACGCGGCATCCTGATGAAGACCCGCACCGGCGAGCTGTCGATCGAAGTGACCGAGCTGCGCCTGCTGTCGAAGTCGATCCGCCCGCTGCCGGACAAGTTCCACGGCCTGGCCGACCAGGAACAGAAGTACCGTCAGCGCTACGCCGACCTGATCATGAGTGATGCTTCGCGCGACACCTTCATCAAGCGCTCGAAGATCGTGCAGAGCGTGCGCGACACCATGGTGGCCGAAGGCTATCTCGAAGTCGAAACGCCGATGATGCACCCGATTCCGGGTGGTGCTGCCGCCAAGCCGTTCGTCACCCACCACAATGCACTCGACATGCCGCTGTACCTGCGCATCGCGCCGGAGCTGTATCTGAAGCGGCTGGTGGTCGGCGGGCTGGAACGCGTGTTCGAGATCAACCGCAACTTCCGCAACGAGGGGATGAGCACGCGCCACAACCCCGAGTTCACCATGATCGAGTTTTACGAAGCCTATTGCGGCTACGAACGCATGATGGAGATGACCGAGAAGATCATCCGTGCCTGCGCCGAAGTCGCCTGCGGCAGCACGCTGGTCACCTACAACGGCAAGGAAGTCGACCTCGGCAAGCCGTTCGACCGCTTCACCATCGTCGGCGCGATCAAGCACTACAACCCGGAATACACCGATGCCCAGCTTGGCGACGCGACCTGGGTCGCCGGCGAGATCAAGCGCCTCGGCGGCAAGCTGCCGCCGGCACCGGGGCTGGGCAGCCTGCAACTGGCGCTGTTCGAGGAATGCGCTGAAGGCAAGCTGTGGAACCCGACCTTCATCATCGACTACCCGGTTGAAGTGTCGCCGCTGGCACGCGGCTCCGATGCCGATCCGGCCATCACCGAACGCTTCGAGCTGTTTATCGTCGGCCGCGAACACGCGAACGGCTACTCGGAGCTGAACGATCCGGAAGATCAGGCCGCCCGCTTCATGTCGCAGGTTGCACAGAAGGACGCCGGCGACGACGAAGCCATGCACTACGACGCTGACTACATCCGCGCCATGGAATACGGCCTGCCGCCGACCGGTGGCTGCGGCATCGGCATCGACCGCCTGGTCATGCTGCTGACCGACGCCCCGTCGATCCGCGACGTGATCCTGTTCCCGCACATGCGGCCGGAGTAAGGGCTGGTCACGGAAGCCCCGCCAGGTTCCTGAACCCGGCGGGGCTTTTTATTGTCTTGCGTCCTGCTGACGAGAAGCAGCCGGAAGCGGTCAGGCCGGGTACTGCGCCTCGCTGACCGGTTCCAGCCAGTCGGCGGTCTTGCCGTCGAGCTGCTCCTGAATTGCGATATGGGTCATGGCCGTGGTCGGCGCCGCGCCATGCCAGTGCTTTTCACCGGCCGGAATCCAGACCACATCTCCCGGCCGGATCTCTTCGACCGGACCGCCGTCGCGCTGTACCCGGCCACAGCCGGCGGTCACGATCAGCGTCTGGCCCAGCGGGTGGGTATGCCATGCAGTGCGGGCGCCGGGCCCGAAGCTCACGCTGGCACTTACCGTCCGCGCCGGACCGGTCGGCTCGAACAGCAAATCAATGCGCACACTGCCGGTGAAACAGCCTGCCGGCCCCCTGCTCGCAGCCTGCGATCCGTTTCGTTGAATGTCCATTTGCCATGACTCCTCTGCCGGGATGGCCGTCACCCATAGCGACGGTCGATGCCGGGAATGTATCAGCCCTGGCATTACCTGATTAGACGGCATAATCTGCAAGCGCCCATGAAAAGGAATCATCAATAGTGCGCAACGACATCAACGACCTCCAGGCCTTCCTGGCGGTGGCGCGCGAGCGCAGCTTTACCCGGGCGGCGGCGAAGCTCGGCGTATCGCAATCAGCCCTGAGCCATACCGTGCGCGGGCTGGAAGAAAGCCTCGGCCTGCGCCTGCTGACCCGCACCACGCGCAGCGTATCCCCGACCGAAGCCGGTCAGCGGCTGCTGTCCACCGTCGGGCCGCATTTCGACGAAATCGGGGCCGAACTGGCGGCACTGAGCGAGTTGCGCGAGAAGCCGGCCGGCACCCTGCGCATCACCGCGGCCGAACATGCGGCCAGCACCGTGCTCTGGCCGAGGCTGGCCGCGTTTCTGCCGGACTACCCGGACATCAGGGTGGAGGTGAACATCGACTACGGCCTGACCGATATCGCGGCCGAACGCTTCGACGCCGGCATCCGCCTCGGCGAGCAGGTGGCCAGGGACATGATTGCGGTACGCATCAGCCCGGATGTGCGCATGACCGTGGTCGGCACCCCGGCCTACTTCTCGACCCATCCGCAGCCGGTCAGCCCGCAGGCGCTGGCGATGCATGCCTGCATCGGCCTGCGGCTGCCGACCTATGGCGGCCTCTATGCCTGGGAGTTCGAAAAGGACGGGCGCGAACTGAAAGTCCGGGTCGACGGCCAGCTGGTTTTCAACAGCAGCCCACCCATTCTCAACGCGGCGCTGGCCGGTTTCGGCCTCGCCTATCTGCCGGAGGACATGGTGCTCGGGCACTGCGCCGCTGGCCGGCTGCAGCGCGTGCTCGATGACTGGTGCCCCACCTTTCCGGGCTACCATCTGTATTACCCGAGCCGCCGCCAGCCCTCACCGGCGTTCTCGGTGCTGGTCGATGCCCTGCGTTACCGCGATTGAGCGGGGCAGGCGGGCGGGGCCGGAGAAACACGGGCAGGCCCCGCCCGGCTCACACCTTGAAGTAATTCACCGCTTCACGCAGGGTGCCGGACAGCGCCTGCAGCTGCTCGGCGGCTTCGGCATTGCCGCGTGCGGCCGCATTGGTCTGCTCGGTCAGCGACGCCATGCCGGCCATGCGTTCGGCAATGCCGCTGGCAGTGGTCGCCTGTGCCTGGTTGGCGCTGGCCACGTCGCGCGCCTTGACCAGCGAATCCTCGGCCTGGACCTGGATGTCCTCCAGCACGTCGGTGGCCTGGCGTACCAGTTCCTGCCCCTGCCGCACGCGCGGCATGGTGCTTTCCATCGACTGTACCGCCGACAGCGTATCGGCCTGGATCGCGTCGATCATGGCGGAGATCTCCGCCGTTGCAGTCGTGGTGCGTTCGGCCAGCCGCCGCACTTCGTCGGCGACCACGGCAAAGCCGCGGCCCTGCTCGCCGGCCCGGGCAGCTTCGATCGCCGCGTTCAGTGCCAGCAGGTTGGTCTGGTCGGCGATCTCCTTGATCACCAGCGTGATCTGGCCGACTTCCTGCGAGCGTCCCACCAGCGAGTTGATGCGCTCGGTGGAGTCGGTCACCGATGCCGCGATGTTCTCGATCTGCTGGGTCACCTGGCGCACCACGCTGTCGCCCTTCCCGGCCAGCTCGACGGTCTTGCGCGAATTGTCCTCGGTGGCGTGGGCGATGGCGGTCACCTCGTTGATGCTGACCGTCAGTTCCTCGATCGACGCCGCGGTCGCCGCACTGGACTCTGCCTGACTGCGTGCGGCCTGGCTGATGCCGCTGGATGATGCCGACAGCTCGCCCGACTGCTGGGCAAGCTGCTCGGTGCAGCTGCGGATATTGCGCACGATCTCGCCAAGCTTGGTCTGCATGCTGCCGAGGGTCTTCAGCAGGTTGCCGGGCAGATCGCTGCTGGACACGATGCTGCGGGTCAGGTTGCCACTGGCGAAGTCTTCCACCAGGTCGGCCGCCGCCGCCGGCTCGCCGCCAATCTGCCGCTGGACACTGCGGTTCACGCTCCAGCCGATAATGCCCAGCAGCAGGCCGATCACCAGCAGGAAGCCCAGCGACTCCAGTGCGGCCTGGCGGAAGCTGCTGTCCACGTCCTCGATATACACGCCGGTTCCCAGCCACCAGCCCCACGGTTCAAAGGCCCTGGCGTAGGAGACTTTCTCGACCGGGGTCTGCGAGCCCTTCTTCGGGAACAGGTAGCCGATATAGGCTTCCTTGTCGCGCTGCAGCAGCCGGATCCATTCCTTGATGTACTGCTTGCCGGTCGGGTCGGCCGAGTCCATGAAATTCTTGCCCTCGCGTTCGGGCTTGGACGCGTGCATCACGTTGACGCCGTTGAAATCGTAGATGAAGAAATAATCACTGCCGCCGTTGTAACGGCTCTTGCGCAGATTATCCTTGGCCAGCTGCTGTGCCTGCGCTTCGGTCAGTTTGCCGGCCTTGAACAGGTCGTATTGCTGCTGGATCACACCGAACGACGAGTCGACCAGGGCATGCAATGTGCGTTTTTTCTCTTCCAGAATGTGTTGTCGCAGCTGGTAAACCGAATAGGCGCCATAGGCGGCCAGACCCAGCAACATGCAGACGAGCATCGCATACAGGCGCTTTTTCAGCGTCAGCCCCCGGTTCACTTGCATCGTATTTCCCCAGCGCCCAAATCACAGGGTTATAACGCATTCCATGGGAATAAGCCCATAAAAATAGGTCATTACACCTTACCTTTGTTTTTGACAGGGTCCGGAACGGGCTGCCGGCAAGCTGCTACAGTATTGGCAGCGCAAGACGAATACAGAGGAAACTCGCAGAAACGCAGCAGGCCCTCCACTCCCCGGCATCCCGCCGGAGGAGGCCTTCGCCTGTCCCGGCAAACCCGTCGGACAACAAGACAATATGTCCGCAGCAAAGACCTCTTGCAGCTCATTGATGACCACCACCTTCTCTGCCAGATACACCCGCCTCAGTCGTTTCCTCGCCGGTCTGACCGCCGCTGTCATGACCGTTGTCGCCCTCGCCCTCCTGCCCTATGCCGACCTGCCCGCCGAGCGGGTGGCCCTGCTGGTGCCGGTCTTTTCCAGTGTGCAGGCCACGCTGAATGCCGTCATTGCCTACCTGGTGGTGCTGCAGTTCTATGCCGATCGCAAGTATCCGACCGCCCTGATCTCGATCGGGTTCGTATTTTCGGCCCTGCTGTCGGCGATACAGATCGTCAGCCTGCCCGGCGTATTCACCGAAGGCGGCAATTTCGAGCGCTTCGCGCCGATCGCAATCTGGCTGTGGGTGGCCAGACTCAGCGGTCACGCATTGCTGATCCTGCTGGCGATGCTGGTGCTGAAAGGCCGGCCGGCTCTGCTGGCCAGTGAACGCAGCGTCGGCTATCAGACCGCCGTTTTCGCCATCATGCCGGTGGTGCTGGCCGTCATGGTCTATGCCTTCCTCGGCTACAACCGGGATCTGCTGCCCGGCCTGATGGACGCCAGCGGCAGCTATTCAGGCCTGGCACACGGCAGGGCCGGCTATTTCATGCTCGCCTGCTGGACCCTGGCACTGCTGGGCATCCTGCTGGTCACCCGCCTGCAGCGCGGTTTCGACTGCTGGCTGGCATTCAGCGCCTATTCCTACATCCTTTACCTGATAGTCAATTTCACCAGTGCCTCCCGCTTTACCATTGGCTGGTACACCTCGCGCTTCTTTGAACTGGCCGCTGCCGCCACGCTGCTCGGCGCCCTGCTGTTCGAAGTGCTGCGCATGCAGCAACGGCTGAAAAAACTGTACAGCAATGCCTATCAGGCATCGATTCGCGACGGGCTGACCGGCTTGTACTCGCGCCGTTACTTCGACACCGCGCTGGCACGCGAGCTGGCCGCCGCCGAACGCTCCCGCCGCCCGCTGTCACTGCTGATGGTCGATATTGATTATTTCAAGCAGTACAATGACACCCACGGTCATCTGGCCGGCGACGACTGCATCCGTCGGGTTGCCGCCAGCCTGCTCGACGGTTTCCGGGGCAGTGACATCGTCGCGCGCTATGGCGGCGAAGAGTTCGTCGTCATCCTGCCGGACACCGGCAGGGAGCTTGCATGCCAGACCGCCGAGCGACTGCGCAGCCAGATCATGGCGCTGGGCATTCCGTCAGTCCGGCCGGCCGACGCGAACGAGCCGGTCGTCACCGTCAGCATCGGCCTGAGCCACCAGCCGCCCGGGGCAGAACCCAGAAAGACCATGCAAACCCTGATCGGCGAGGCGGACGACGCGCTGTACGAAGCCAAGCGGCAGGGGCGCAACCGGGTCGTCTGCGCGGCAGAAAGGACTGACGGGTAGCGGTACGCGCCGGAGACATCTGATGTCTCCCCCCGGCTGCCGGCATGGGAGGCAGGACAATGGCGTCATTCGCTATTGCATCAAGACGCCGCGGCCCCAGATGATTGAACTTCATTCCGTTGGAAATATCCGACCTCACCGGCTCTTTGCCTCACTCTGCGCGGCAATGCTGATCCTGGCGGCCGTTCTGGTTCTGCCCCACGCCAGCCAGCCGGCGCCGCGCGTCCCGCTGCTGGTGCCGGTTTTTTCCAGCGCGCAGGCCACGCTGAACGCCATCATTGCCTATCTGGTGCTGCTGCAGTTTCATATGGAACGCAATGACCCGGATGCCCTGATATCCATTGCCTTCGCCTATTCGTCCCTGCTGACGCTGGTTCTGCTGGTCAGTCTGCCCGGCGTACTCACCAGCGATGACCACTTCGCCCGGCTGGCCCCGGCACTGGGCTGGCTGTGGGTGGCCAAGCTCGCCGGCCACGCCCTGCTGATCCTGCTGGCCATGCTGCTGTGGCGGAAATGGCCGGCGCGGACGGCAGCCAGGGGCGAGATCCACTGCCGGGTCGCCCTTGTCGCCTTCGTGCCGGTCCTGCTTGTCGGTTGTGCCTGCGCGCTCGTCAACGGCCTGGCGTCAAATCTGCCCCTGCTGCAGGACGGGCAGGGCAGCTATGCATCGCTGGCCCGGGGCTGGCCCGGCCAGTTCATTCTGGCCTGCTGGGCATGCGCCCTGCTCAGCGTGCTGCTGGTCACCCGGCTGCGACGCAGCTTCGATTGCTGGCTGGCTTTCAGCTGCCTGGCCTACCTGCTGTACCTGACGGTCAATTTCTCCAGTGCATTGCGCTTCACGGCCGGCTGGTATCTGTCGCGCCTGTTTGAACTGACCGCTTCCGCCACCCTGCTCGGTGCGCTGCTGTTTGAAGTGCTGCGCATGCAGAGGCAACTGAAGACGCTGTACCAGAGCGCCTATCAGATCTCGATCCGTGACGGGCTGACCGGCCTGTACTCACGGCGCTATTTCGACACGGCGCTGGCCCACGAACAGCAGCAGATGGCACACACGCGCCGGCCCCTGTCGCTGCTGATGATCGATATCGATTTCTTCAAACGGTACAACGATACCTATGGGCACCCGGCCGGAGACGACTGTCTTCGTCAGGTCGCAGCCTGTCTGCAGGACAGTGCCCGCAGCAGTGATATCGTCGCACGCTATGGCGGCGAGGAGTTCGCCGTCATCCTGCCGGACACCGACGCGAACGAGGCGCGCCAGGCAGCCGAACGGCTGCGAAACGCCATCATGGCCCGGGGCATTCCGGCCGCGTCCCCGGCAGGACGGGAAAGGCTGGTCGTCACCGTCAGCATCGGGCTGGGTTGCCGGCGGAGTGATCCCCAGGCGGCAGGGGAGACGACACTGATCGACGAGGCCGACCATGCCCTGTACGACGCCAAGCGGCAGGGGCGAAACCGGGTGGCATGCCGCATTCTCTGACCGCGCCGCGGGTCGGAAAAAACATGGGCCGGGCTTTCCCGGCCCGGCCCATGCGGTCATGCGGGGAGTCGTCAGAAGGCGTCGATGCGCGTTTCTTCGGCTTCCAGCATCGAGGTGGCATTGCCGACCAGCAACGGATCGGCGCCATGGCCGACCACGCTGTGGTCCTTGTCCGGATAGTCGAGCACCGACAGGAAATGGCGGATGCAGTTGAGGCGTGCACGCTTCTTGTCATCCGACTTGATCACGGTCCACGGGGCGGCGGCGGTGTCGGTATGGAAGAACATCGCCTTCTTCGCCATGGTGTACTCATCCCACTTGTCGAGCGACTGGATGTCGATCGGCGACAGCTTCCAGTGCTTGAGCGGGTCGTCACGGCGCGAAATGAAGCGGCGCAGCTGCTCTTCGCGGCTGACCGAGAACCAGTACTTGAACAGGTGCAGGCCACTGTTGACCAGCATGCGTTCCAGTTCCGGCGTCTGGCGCAGGAATTCGAGATATTCGGTCGGCGAGCAGAAGCCCATCACCCGTTCGACGCCGGCGCGGTTGTACCACGAGCGGTCGAAGAACACGATTTCGCCCGAGGTCGGCAGATTCTGGATATAACGCTGGAAATACCACTGGCCGCGTTCGACCTCGGTCGGTTTTTCCAGTGCCACCACGCGGGCGCCGCGCGGGTTCAGATGTTCCATGTAACGCTTGATGGTGCCGCCCTTGCCGGCCGCGTCACGCCCTTCGAACAGGATCACGATGCGCTGGCCGGTCGACTTGACCCAGCTCTGCACTTTCAGCAGCTCGATCTGCAGTTCGATCTTGCGCTGCTCGTACTCCGGACGACGCAGGCGGGTACGGTACGGGTAACCGGCCGGCAGCGGTGCATAGGTGCTGTCTTCGCTGGTGCCGTGCGGCGCCAGGGCGACCTGCATCGCCGTCGCCCCCTCGCTGATGGCCTGAATCTCGGCCACGGCCTGCTCATGGGCACGGCTGGCAGCGCTGCTGCGCGAGGAGGTCTTGCTGCTCTTTTCTGCCGCGGGTGCCTTGCTGTCGTCGGTCGCGGCTGCCGGCTCGGCGCCCGGGGTCGGTTTCGTGTTGTCGGTCATCTGTAGCATTCCTCTCTCTCAGGCAATTGTCTTCTTGTCTCTTGATTACAATGCGCCATGCATTAGCCGGATAACTTGACCCAGATCAATTTCCCTTCCCTTGCCGGGACTATGATGCCGGTCTGACCGGCAGGCGGCCCGCAGCACAAATGGGCAGCGGCGGCAAGCCCCGCCCACCCCTGCCATTCCCTGCGACCTCCGCACCCCATCCGTTATCATGTCGGCCATGCCGATTCTGCCCGCCACCCTGTCCCTTGCCGCCGATGGCACCCCGTGTTCGCCCCGGTTCGACGATGTCTATCACACCGCAGATGGCGGCCCCGAGCAGGCGCGTCATGTCTATCTGACCGGCAATGGCCTCCCCGCCGCCTGGCGCGGGCACGATACCTATTCCATCCTCGAGACCGGCTTCGGACTGGGCCTCAATTTCCTGGTGACCTGGGCCGCCTGGCGCGCCGATCCACAGCGCTGCCCGCGCCTGCATTTTGTCTCGGTGGAGAAATTCCCGTTCCGCCGCGAAGACCTGCAGCGACTGCATGCGCGCTGGCCGGACTTCGCCGGCCTGTCGGCCGGGCTGCTTGCCCAGTGGCCACCGCTGACGGCCGGCATGCACCGGCTGCACTTCGACGACGGCGCCGTCACCCTGACCCTGGTATTCGGCGATGCCGCCGAGCAACTGCCGCGCCTGTCCGGGCGTTTCAACGCCTTCTATCTGGATGGGTTCGCCCCGGCCAAGAATCCGGACATGTGGACCCCGGAACTGTTCCGCAGCCTGTCGCGGCTGGCACGGCCGGACGCAACGCTGGCAACCTATGCCGCAGCGGGCTTTGTGCGCCGCGGGCTGAACGCCTGCGGCTTTGCCGTGGTGCGCCACGATGGCTATGGCGGCAAGCTGCACATGCTCGCCGGCCCCTACCTGCATCGTGAGCCACTGCGTGCACCGGTCTGGCCTGCCCGGCAGGCGCTGGTCATCGGCGCCGGCATGGCCGGGGCCGCGGCGGCCGAGCGACTGGCATCGCGCGGCTGGCAGGTCACCGTGCTGGAACGGGAAGCCGCCATTGCCACCCGCTCATCCGGCAACCACGCCGGCGTGCTGCTGCCGGTCCTCAGCGCCGATGACAATCTGCAGTCGAGACTGGCCCGCGCCGGCTATCTGTATACCCTGCGCCATCTGGCAGCGCTGCCCGGACTGCGCGACTGGCATCAGGACGGCGTGCTGCAACTGGCACGCGACGAAGCCCAGGCCGCGCTGCAGCGGCGCATCGTCGACAGCGGCTACCCGGACGACTACGTGCAGTGGCTGGACCGCGACGCCGCCAGCGCACGCGCCGGAGCCCCCGTCGCCAGCAGCGGCTGGTGGTTTCCGGCCGCCGCCTGGATCCACCCGCCGGCCTGGTGCGCTGCCGCCCTGGCCCGCCATCCGGAGCTGATCCGGGTGCACACCGGCGTCGACGTCGCCGCACTGGCGCGGGACGACGAGGGCCAGTGGATCGCCCGTGACAGTCAGGGCAGCGAACTGGCCCGTGCACCGGTGGTCGTGATCGCCACCGCGACCTCGACCCTGGCCCAGACCGCCCACCTGCCGCTGACCCGCGGCCGGCGCGTGGTCACCCTGCTGCCGGCCGCAGCCGTGGCGCTGGCCGATACCGTCCTGTGCCGCAATGCCTACCTGACCCCGGCCTTTCGCGGCCTGCGCGCGCTGGGTGCGACCGCGGCCCCGCCCGACAGCGAGGCCGCGCCGCAATGGCATGCACTGAACCTGGCCAAGCTGGAGGCGATGCTGCCCGGCGCCTCGGCCGGCATCGATCCGGCGCAACTGGACGGCCGCGGCTGTGACCGCCCGACCTCGCCCGACCGCCTGCCGCTGGTCGGCGCCGTCGACATTGCCGGCACCCGCACCAGCGTCCGGCTGGACCGCATCGCCCGCCAGCCCGGGCTGTACTGCGCGCTCGGTTATGGCGCACGCGGACTGGCCTGGAGCGCACTGGCCGGCGAACTGCTCGCCAGCCAGATCTGCGGAGAACCGCTGCCGGTGGAAAAAGACCTGGTCGATGCCTGCGATCCGGCGCGTTTCGCCTGGCGCGCGGGGCGGACAGCAACCGGCACGGACTGAGCGCGGTCAGTCGCGGCGCTTGCCGTCCAGTTCGGGCGCATAACAGACCGGCGACGCCAGCGCATCACCGGGCATTGCCAGGCGCGCGCGCAGAAACTGCTCCAGCACCGGAACATGGCTGTGCGCGACATCGCGCACGGCCGTCAGCAACACCAGCGTCTCGCCGCGCGCCAGTCCGGCCAGCAGCGGCCGCCAGCCGTCCGGCGCCGCAGCCAGCTCATTGCAGTAGGCCAGCGCAAAGCCGCGCGGATCAAGCTCGCCGGCATGCCATGCCTGACGCAGCCCGGTCGACGGTGCCACCGCCCTGTTCCACTCCACACCTTCCAGCGCCGCCTTGCGGACACCGCGCGGCCACAGCCGGTCGACCAGCACCCGATGGCCAGCCGGCCAGTCCGCCGGCGCGTAGACCCGCGCACTGACGATATGACAGTCACTCATTGTCACTCTCCCGTTTCCCGGCTCGCGGTCCGGCACGGGTTGCCTGCCCCGCCGACCCCGCCTACACTCGCCGCAACTTTCATCCAAGGCCAGTCCATGTCCCACGCTGATACGCTCATCGATGCCCGCTGGATCATTCCGGTCGAGCCGCACGCCACCGTACTCGAACGCCACAGCATCGCCGTCCGCGACGGCGCCATCGTCGCCATCGTTCCGCCGGCCGAACGCGCCGCCTGGACCGCCGACGATACCGTGTCGCTGCCGAATCATGTGCTGATGCCCGGTCTGGTGAACCTGCACGGCCACTCGGCGATGACGCTGTTGCGCGGTTATGCTGACGACCTGGCACTGATGGACTGGCTGCAAAACCATATCTGGCCGGCAGAAGGCAAGCACGTCAAGGACGACTTCGTCTACGACGGCACGCTGCTGGCCATGGCGGAAATGATCCGCTCCGGCACCACCACCATCAATGACATGTATTTCTTCCATGGTGCGGTGGCCCGCGCCGGCCTCGCCGCCGGCCTGCGCACCTTTGTCGGCTGCTCGATCCTCGAATTCCCGACCCCGTATGCAGGCAGCGCCGACGAATACCTGCAGAAGGCGCTGGCCGAGCGGCGCGAATTCATCGGCGAGGAACTGGTGACGTTTACCCTGGCACCGCATGCCCCGTATACCGTCAGCGACGACACCTTCCGCAAGGTAGTCACGCTGGCGGAGCAGGAAGACATGCTGATCCACTGCCACATCCACGAAACCCGCGGCGAGATCGACGACAGCCTGAAGGCGCACCAGTTGCGCCCGCTGGCGCGCCTCGACCGGCTGGGGCTGCTCAGCCCGCGCCTGATCGCCGCGCACATGGTGCACATGAGCGACGACGAGATCGAACTGGTTGCCCGCCGCGGCGTCCATATCGCCCACAACCCGACATCGAACATGAAGCTCGCCAGCGGCATCGCCCCGGTGCAGCGCCTGCTGGATGCCGGCGTCAATGTCGGCATCGGCACTGACGGCGCCGCGTCGAACAACAAGCTCGACATGCTGTCCGACACCCGCCAGGCCGCGCTGCTGGCCAAGGTCGGCAGCCTCGACCCGACCGCCGTGCCGGCTGCCACCGCACTGCGCATGGCGACACTGAATGGCGCCCGGGCGCTGGGACTGGGCGCAAAGACCGGCTCGATCGAAGTCGGCAAGCGTTTCGACGCCATCGCCCTCGACCTGGCCCAGGTGGAAACCGCCCCGACCTTCGATCCGATCTCGCATGTAGTGTACGCCGCCGGCCGCGAACAGGTCTGCGACGTCTGGGTCGACGGACGCCACCTGCTCGCCGCACGCACGCTGACCACGCTCGACCATACTGCCCTGCTGGCAGTGGCCGAGTCCTGGCGCAACAAGATTGCCGCCCGCTGAGGCGGCGGAGACTGACAGGACAGGAATCATGAGCCAGAACGTCGACCAGACCGAAATCGACAAATTCAGCCAGATGGCCCACAAATGGTGGGATCTGGACGGTGAATTCAAGCCGCTGCACCAGATCAACCCGCTGCGGACCGACTATATCGACCGCCACGCGCCGCTGGATGCGGCGCGCGTGGTCGACGTCGGCTGCGGCGGCGGCATCCTGACCGAAGCGCTGGCGCGTCGCGGCGCGACCGTGACCGGCGTCGATCTGGCGAAGAAATCGCTGAAAGTGGCGCAGTTGCACGCGCTCGACCAGGGGCTGACCATCGACTACCGCTGCGTGGCGGTCGAAGCGCTGGCGGCAGAACAGCCGGCCAGCTTCGATCGTGTGGTATGCATGGAAATGCTTGAACACGTGCCTGACCCGCAAAGCGTGGTCAGCAGCTGCGCCGCGCTGGCCCGACCGGGTGGCTGGGTGTTCTTCTCCACCCTGAACCGCAATCTGAAAAGCTACCTGATGGCGGTGGTCGGTGCCGAATACGTGCTGAACTGGCTGCCGCGCGGCACCCACGACTATGCGCGTTTCATCAAGCCGTCCGAACTGACGCGCATGGCACGCAACGCGGGACTGGAACTGGCCGATATCAGCGGCATGCGCTACAACCCGCTGACCCGCACCTACCATCTCGATAACGAGACCTCGGTCAACTACCTGATGGCCTGCCGCAAGCCGGGTTGAATCTGACGGGCCAGAAAAAACACGACGCCAGGGACTGGTCGTCGTGTTTTTTTATTTCAGCGACCGGAACTACATCGCCTCGCGCAACTGCGCGATCACCTCGCCGTTCACCAGCGTCGACGTGTCCTGGGTGATTTCCTCCCCCCTGGCGATCGAGCGCAGCAGGCGGCGCATGATCTTGCTGGAACGGGTCTTCGGCAGGTCGTCGCCAAAGCGGATCTCGTCCGGTCGGGCGATCTTGCCGATTTCGTGCGACACCCAGTTCTTCAGTTCCACGGCAAGCAGGCGTGCGGCGTCGCCGGTCGGACGCGGGCCCTTCAGCACCACGAACGCCACCACGGCCTCACCCTTGACCTCGTGCGGCTTGCCGACCACGGCGGCTTCGGCCACCAGCGGGTTGGCCACCAGCGCCGACTCGATTTCCATCGTGCCCAGACGGTGACCGGACACGTTCAGCACGTCGTCGATACGGCCCATGATCCAGAAGTAGCCGTCCTCGTCGCGGTGCGCCGAGTCGCCGGCCAGGTAGTACTGGCCGTTGAACTCGTCCGGGAAGTAGGT